>CADBUP010000021.1 GCA_902797885.1 uncultured Ruminococcus sp. | reverse complement strand
CGGGAGGCTCGTTCATCTGACCGAAAACAAGCGCTGTCTTGCTGAGAACGCCTGATTCCTTCATTTCCATCCAAAGGTCGTTACCCTCTCTTGAACGCTCGCCGACACCGGTAAAGATTGAATATCCGCCGTGTTCGGTTGCTATATTATGTATAAGCTCTTGAATGAGTACGGTCTTGCCGACACCGGCGCCGCCGAAAAGGCCGATTTTGCCGCCCTTTGCGTATGGGGCAAGAAGGTCGATAACCTTGATTCCCGTTTCCAGAATTTCTACCACCGGACTTTGCTGTTCAAAGCTCGGCGGATCGCGGTGAATTTCCCATTTTTCAGAGCCGTCTATTTGTTCACCGCCGTCGATTGTCTCGCCGAGGACGTTGAACATTCTTCCGAGAGTCTGCTCACCGACAGGAACCTTTATACAAGAGCCTGTTGCGGTAACCTCCATATCCTTTTGAAGGCCTTCGCTTGAGTTAAGCATAATGGCGCGGACTGTGTTGTTGCCCATATGCTGAGCAACCTCCATAACCGCCCGGCGGCCGTGATTGTCAATTATAAGAGCGTCTTTTATCATAGGAAGGTATCCGTCATCAAAGGTGACATCCACGACAGGGCCGAATACCTGAACAATTTTCCCCTTTTGCATTTCTTTTTGCATTTATAAAGCTCCTTTCTCTATTTTTTTAGTCCGTTTGCGCCGCTTACTACCTCGGTTATCTCCTGAGTGATGGCGGCCTGACGCGCGCGGTTGTAAAGTAGTGATAGATCGCGAATCATATCCTTTGCACTGGTGGTTGCGGCATCCATTGCCGCCATACGCGCGTTGTGCTCGCTTGAAAAGGATTCTACCATTACGCCATAGAGCAGACCGCGGATATAACTCGGTACAAGATAGTCCATAACCCGCTTAGGCGAAGGGGTAAAGTCTGCTTCGCCGTATTTGTATTCATTCGGCGCGTGTTTAAATGTTTCGCGTTCAAGCGGAAGAAGCTTAAGCATCTGAGGCTCTGATTTAATAGGGCTTACCATACCGGTATAGATTACACGAACCTCATCGGTGTAGCCATGCTTAAAAAGCTCAATCATACTCTCAGCCATTGAACGCGCGCGGTAAAAGTTTGGATCCTGAGCCGTGTACAAAAACTCACCATCGACCATAACCCTTTTATTTGTGAAGTAGGCTCTTCCGTATTGGCCGACAACAAAAAGCGAGGTATTTTTGTGCTTTGACATTTCCTCCTCGGCCATTTTAACCATCGTATGGTTAAACGAGCCGGCAAGTCCTTTGTCAGAGGTAAATACTATGTAGCTGATTTTTCGTTCCTCTTCAGGGATTTCGGGACGTTTATCAAAGTAGACGTGATCAAATTCAGGCGTGTGCTCTAAGATATCGCGCATAGTGCTTTGAAGTCCCAAAAAGTACGGCTCGGTTGCTTCAAGCTGTTTCCTTGCTTTTTTCAATTTGGAAGAAGAAATCAGATACATAGCATTTGTAATCTTCATAATCTCGTTTACGCTGTTCATTCGCGTTCTTATTTCGCGCATATTTGCCATAGCTTATCACCTGCTTTTAAATTTAACAACGGTATCCTTAATTTTATTTTCGATTTCTTCGGTAAGTTCGCGGTTTTCCTCAATTTCACGAATCAAATCGGGCTCGGTACTGTCAAAGTATGAAAGAAGCTCTTGTCTGAAGTTTTTCATCTCTTTAACGGGAACATCCAAAAACATTCTGTTCTTGGCGGCACAGAGGAGTATGACCTCTTCGTGAAGCTTAAGCGGATGCGAAAGCGGCTGTTTGAGAAGTTCCATAAGTCTGTTTCCGTGGTCCAAAAGCTCCTTTGTCGCGCTGTCGAGATCCGAACTGAACTGGGTGAATACCTCCATTTCGCGGAACTGAGCAAGGTCAAGCCTCAGACCGCCTGAGGCCTTTTTCATTGCCTTTGTCTGAGCGGCGCCGCCGACACGGGATACCGATAGGCCGACGTTTACTGCCGGACGAACACCTGCGAAAAACAACTCACTCTCTAAGAAAATCTGACCGTCGGTTATAGATATTACGTTTGTCGGGATATATGCCGATACGTCACCCGCCAGAGTTTCGATAATAGGAAGGGCAGTTATCGAACCGCCGCCGTGGGCATCATCGAGCCTGCTTGAACGCTCTAAGAGACGTGAATGAAGATAGAATACATCACCGGGATATGCTTCACGGCCGGGCGGACGCTGAAGCAGAAGCGACATTTCACGGTATGCGGCCGCGTGCTTTGACAAATCATCGTATACTATAAGTACATCCTTGCCCTGCTTCATAAAGTATTCCGCCATAGCGGTGCCTGCATACGGGGCTATGTATTGAAGAGAAGCGAGGTCGCTCGCAAACGCCGACATAACAATCGTATATTCCATAGCGCCGTGCTTTTTCAGGGTTTCAACCAGCTTTGCAATGGTTGACGCCTTTTGGCCTATCGCAACATAAATACAAATCATATCCTGACCCTTCTGGTTAAGTATGGTATCTATCGCGATTGAGGTCTTACCCGTTTGACGGTCGCCTATAATCAATTCCCGCTGACCGCGGCCGATAGGAAACATAGAATCGATGGATAAGATTCCTGTCTGAAGCGGAACGGTTACTGATTTTCTTTCGGTTACGCCGGGGGCATCGTTTTCGATAGGAAAGAAGTCGTCAGACTTGATAGAACCGAGCGCGTCAATCGGCTCACCGAGAGCGTTTACAACCCTTCCTATCATTCCGTACCCGACCGGAACACCGGCCTTCCTTCCCGTTCGTTTAACTGAGGAACCTTCGCGAAGCCCCTCATCACTTCCGAGAAGTACCACGCCGACCGACTTGTATTCAATATTTTGAACTATTCCGTATATACCGGTTTCAAATTCCACAAGTTCACCGTACATAGCGTGGTTTATTCCATAGACATTGGCGATACCGTCATGAATCTGAATTACCTGTCCGGTTTCGCTTATCTGTGTTTTTGATTCAAAATTCTCAATTTCATTTTTTAAAACAGAGAGTATTTCATCTTGCTTGATGGTACTCAAACCACTCACCTCCGTCTAAGCGCCCTCTGCAGGCTTTCAAGTCCGCTTCGGATGCTTTTATCATATTTAGTGTCGCCTATTTGCAGACAATAGCCACCGATTAAAGTCTTATCGACACGACAGCCGAGTCTGACGCTGTCAGCCTTTTTTATTCTGCAAATCATTTCTTTTATTTTATCCTTCTGTTCATCGCTCGGCTCGGTAACATAGGTCAGCTCGGCAGAAATACAGTTTTCTTTTCGGAGAACCGCGGCATCGTATGCCTCAAAAATGTTTTCCGCTTCATTAATCCAGCCATCAGAACATAAAAGCTTCCAAAAACTTTGTGTTGCCTTAGGAAATAGCTTGTCTATGACAGCCTCTTTCTCGTGCAGTTTAATCGTTGGATTACTTAGAGCGTCTGACAGAGACTTGTCCGAGAATAAGTCTCTGCAGCTTTGCATTTCTTCTTTACTTATGTTTAGGCCAAGCAGAGCCTTCGCACAGGTGTCGGCAAAAACTGTCATTGAAGAGCACCTGCCTCTGCGATAAATTCGTCTAAGAGGTTCTGTTCTGTCTGACTGTCTATACGCTTTTCAACGAGCTTATCGGCGGCAAGCGATGCGAGAGCGGCGACCTCATCCTTTGCATTTTGAAGCATCTGCTCGCGTTCTCTTTCTATCTGTTTTTCAGCCTGCTTAATACGCGCTTTTGCATCCTCTTCGGCTTGCTTCATAGCGTATTGGTATGCCTGATCGGCTCTTTCCTTGGCGTCCTTTAAAATCTTGTCTGCCTCGGCGTTTGCGGATTTAATCATTCCGGCATATGACTGTTTCTCTTCGGCCGCCTCTTTCTTGCTCTTGGCCGCAGCCGCAAGCTGGTCTTCGATAAGCTTCCTTCGTTTATCAATCATATTTGTGACCGGCTTAAACAATAAGAATTTAAGCAGAAAAAACAGAACCAGAATATTTACAAAAGTCCAGATGATTTCCCAATTCAGCGTCAACATACTTTTTCGCCTCCCGGTTTATTTTAAGAACAGAATTACCAGTACGGCGATTACAAAGCCGTAGATTGCGGTTGCCTCTGCCAGGGCACAGCCCAAAAGCAAGGCTTTGTTTATATCGCCCTTTGCCTCCGGCTGTCTTGCGATAGCCTCTGAAGCCTTACCTGTTGCGATACCTATACCGATACCTGCGCCTACGCCTGTTAAGACTGCGATTCCTGCACCGATTGCTATTAATGTTCCCATAATTCATTCCTCCAATTTTAATATCTGAATTTTATAATTCTTTTCAAAATTAATTAACGGTTTTTGTATTACTCGATTGCTTCTTTAATAAACAGCGAGGTCAGGAATACAAAAACATAAGCCTGAATACATCCGTCGAAGATGTCGAAGTAAAAGCTGAACGGAAGAGGTACCAAAACCGGCGCCACAAGTTTAATCAGCTCCATAACTACAAATCCGCCGAGAATGTTGCCGAACAGACGCATACACAGCGAAAGCGGCCTGATGAAAATTTCAAGTACGTTTATAGGAGCAACAAACGCAACAGGCTCGGCGAAGCTTTTAAGCCAGCCTTTTGCTCCCTTTGCGCGGATTCCCGCGGCCTCGATGAGTACAATGCTCATTATGGCGAGTCCCGCGGTAATGTTAAGCTCCTTTGTGGGTGGGGTGATTCCGACCAGTCCGCATAAGTTGGATAGTCCAATATAAAGCAGAACCGTTCCAAGATACGGAATATATCTCTTTCCCTCTTCGCCGAGTAAGTCGGTGAAGAACTTATATATCCATTCAACCGCCATCTCAACCGCCGCCTGTTTCCTGCTTGGAACAAGCTTCATATTATGTGTAAACCAGATTGAAGCAACAACCAAAAGAAGCATTATCCCCCAGCTTACCGCAAGAGACATCGAAATCGGAACTCCGTTTCCTATAGGAATGGTAAACGCTGTCGCGCTGTTTAACTCTTCCATAAGTTTTTCAGACAAGCCATCCATTTAAACCCCTCCTTTCGATAGCTTTCAAATATTTAATATAAATGAAAAAGCGCTTAATATGAGAATTCGGATAAAATCCTCATATTAAGCGCCTTTGCTTCTTTCTGACATATTATACACCCGAGGTTTTTGTTTGTCAAGCGAAGTGAGCTTTAAAACTTATATGAAGATTTAACCAAAATCAATTATTTTTAGTAATTTATCACAACAAGAAAACAGAAAAATTTACCGAATATTTGCCGTAATTTAAAATACCTCCAAAAATCAAAGCGATTTGACAATGTTTTGTCAATAATATGCACTAAAAGAAATATCGATATTTTCTACGTATTCATAGCCGGTAAGCATCGGTGATTTCCTGTGTATTGTATTTACGGTATAAGTTTCCTCCCTATCTTTTTGGATTTGGCTTTTCAATGTAAACATTGTGATAAAATTAACAAAAAACGAGTGACCTACTCCTTATTTTTGGTATGAATAGGTATATTTGCTTAATGCCATTGAATTTAAAGCCGTGTCATATTATAATACTTTTATTGGCATATGTAAAATATATAATACATATATTTCATATATCAAAATTATATAGTTGGGGCGAAAGTAAATGAATATCAGCTATGATTATTATAAAGCTTTTTATTATGTTGCGAAATATGGAAGTGTATCACAGGCTGCGAAACTGATGTTAAATAATCAGCCGAACCTGACGAGAACGATTAAAAATCTGGAAGGACAGCTTGGATGTCCGCTTTTTTTAAGAACCAATCACGGGATGAAACTTACGCAGGAGGGTAGGAAATTGTATGCACATATAAGGATTGCCTATGAACATATCGAAGCCGGTGAGGCGGAAATATCGGAGAGTATAAGTCTTGAAAACGGCACGCTTTATGTTGCCGCGAGCGAAGTGGCTTTGAGATGTTTTCTCCTTCCTATATTAAAGAAGTACAGGAATCTGTATCCCGGAATACATATTAGGATAAGTAACCATTCAACTCCGCAGGCAATAGATGCTTTAAAGGAGGGGATTGCTGATTTTGCCGTTGTAACGACGCCGACTATACGGTCGGCTATGCTTACCGAGACGAGCTTAAAGACCGTCCAGGAGGTCGCAATATGCTCTCCGCAGTTTGAGTCGCTTATCGGTCGAAAGGTACAGTTGGCCGAGTTTCAGAAATACCCGCTGATTTCACTCGGAAGTGACACTATGTCTTTTGAGTTTTACTCCGATTTTTTTGCTGACCACGGCCAAACGTATAAGGTTGATATAGAAGCGTTTACAGCGGATCAAATTCTTCCGATTGTAGAAGCGGATTTGGGCATCGGATTTGTGCCGGAGGAATTTATACATCCTTCAGATAATGTCAGAATAATTGATTTGGAAGAGAAAATACCGGAGCGCAGCGTTTGTTTGATAAAAAGAAAGGATCAATCGCTGAGCGTCGCGGCAAAGGAACTTGAACAAATGATTTTAAGACAACAGGCCGGCTGATGCAGCAACGTTTTTTTAACAAAAAATTGTCTGAACCAAAACCATATAGATGATTGTTCCGCCGGCCAGGCTCAGCAGCATATTTTTCTTCCATTTATGGAGAATAATAATACATACAATCGCGATAAGTTCCGGCAGACCGTGATACGAAGTGAAAACGGCGCCTTTTAAGCAATAAATCACAAGAAGTCCGATAACCGCATAGGGTAAAACGCCGCCTAAATATGTAATAAACTTTGGAGGGGTCTTTCCCTCGGGAAAAATAATAAACGGAAGGAATCTCGTCAGCATGGTTCCGAGCACGACGACAAGAATCGTAATAACACTTTGTGATGTTGTCATTTTATTGTCTCCTTTCTTGCGCCTCTGTTCTTTGTCAGCACAAAGCATAAAAGAATCAGGCCCATCGCGGGAATCATAAAGTTATTCCCGCCTAAAACTAAAAGACATATTAGTGAACAGCCAAGTCCGATAATTGCAGGGCGGTGGTCGGCAGTCCTTTCCCACTGGTCAGTAAACATAACGACAAACAGCGCCGTCATAACAAAGTCTATTCCCTTTGTGTTAAAGTGAATAAGGTATCCTAAAAGTGCTCCCAGCGTTGCGCCCGATACCCAATAGATTTGATTCAGAAGCGTGACAAAGAACATAAACCAGCCCCTGTCAATATCGGCGGGAGGTTCCACGGTACAGTTGATGCTAAAGCTCTCGTCACACATCCCGTAAATTAGGTACAACTTTTTCAAACCGACATTTTTGAACTTATCAAGCATTGATATTCCATAGAACAGATGCCTTGCGTTTACCATCAGAGTAAGAATAAAGGCGTGAAGAGGATTAAATGCAGTCATAAGTAAGTTAACCGTTACAAATTCCATTGAGCCGGCAAATATAAAACAACTCATTACAACCGGATATATTAACGGAAATCCCTTACTTTTCATAAGAAAGCCGTATGACATACCTATAAAAAGAAAACCTATACAAATAGGCAGGGTATAAGGCAGGGCAGTCTTAAATGCTTTTAACTTCATGTGAATCACCTTTTAACATATGCTGAAATTTGTTATTTAGTTAAAATATTATACAACTGTAAGGGAATTTTGTCAAGACATGGGGGTCTAACATTGAATCGGAGTCAACTTATGAAATAGATAATATTTATGTAAACCTTTTTTGAAATAGCGGATAGCTTTAAATTTATTAAAAATCGGACAAATATTTTATTCAATGTAAAATATGTAAGATTTTTCCTAAATAGTTCACCAAAATTTGACACTTTTGTCATTGACAAGATTAGAATAAAATGTTAAAATATAGGAAACCAGAAAAATTGAAATCAAATTTTGCAAAGGTGAGATGAGAATAGTCTAACGCTGTCAATAACAAACGATTAGGAGGAAAGTTCTGATGATTAAATTTAACGGAAAAAATATTAAAATGTCTAATGGTACAGACAAAGCTAAGCTATGCGATAAGTGTTATTTTTTAACGGCTTCGGTCAAGGTAAATGAGAAGAAGGAAAACATTTTTTATGTTTCGAGTTCATATGATGCAATTTTAAATAAATTAAGGATGATATACCGGAGCTCTGTCAGCGGCAGAGTAGGGGGTGTTAATGTAAAAATTATGAAAGGTACGAGCAAGAAAAAGGAAAAATTTCTTACAGAATGTGAGTCTGATTACGAAACAGAGATGTTTTTTAAGGAACTAAAAAAACAGCGGCCTATTTCATATGTTAAAAACAGGAGATACATAGATTTTTGGAATAACATTAAACCGTCGGTGAAAAGAGGAGAGATGATATCGCGCGGCGAAATCAGAATAGGAGATATAGTCAGAAAGTATAGTGAAATAATAACCGATGAAAATGACCCGAACATCGGAGTTTATATTTTCTTTGATTTGAAAAGTTATGCTGATTTTATACAGAAGCGATTTGAGAGTCACTCGGGCTTTGACGAAAAAAGATTTTCTTTAGTTTGTGATGACGAGGATACAACGAGGGAAGAATTTTATGAAATAGTAGAAAGTCTTAAATATGATTAAGAAGGTACATTCCCCCGAAAGCAGGTTGTTTTCGGGGGAATGTAAAAAATCTGTTTTTTTTAAAAATTCAAAAGGTTGATGAAAAGACCACCCTGAACGGTTCGGTTCTGGAATCCTTTTTGTATAGCCGTACTTGTAAAATACCAATCTGTGAAGGGCGAATGCTCAAGTGCATCGGTAAGCATATTTAACATTGTTGAAATAATAGTATTGGTATATTCTTTGTCATCGTCAAGAACGGTAGACCACATTTGCCAGTCGCTTTTTGTATAGTCGCTTCTGCAATCAAGAGGAAGTCCGTATTTGTTTATTTTTGTTTTGTAGAAGGCAATCTCAGTCTTAGAAATTTCTTTATCAAAAATATTAAGGTTAAACAGCCTGTCCCAAACAAGATTGTATTTTATGCTCCAGCTGTCTTTTCGGTCAAAGGCGAGACGGTAATGGTCACCGTCGAATGCTGCTTCCCTCCATTTTGAGGCAAGCTCCTTTGCCTTTCGGATATACGTTTCAGAGTCTTCGGTGCGATTCATCATTTTTAAGAGCATTCCCCATACAGCGATACCCATAATAGCTTTGATCGAAAGGTTACAGTTATGAGCGAGGTGTCCTGCGAAGTCATCTGTGCAAAGCTGATTTTCGGGGTCAAAACCGAATTTTGTCAGATAATCCGCCCATTGATTTAAAAGATTAAAATGCTTTTCCGCATATGAAGTATCATTCTTTGCGCGGCATATAGCGGCAGCGCATAAAAGCATATTTCCACATTCCTCAATGGGCATTTGCTCATTCAATTTAAGTTTTCCCGCGTCGTTTCCATATACCTGGCCGTTTAACAGCGGATACTGCCCTGCGTCATGCGGGGCATATTCAAAGTGCCACAACCCTTGCTCAATCATTTTAAAGATAGGATTAAGCATATACTCAACAAGATCGGGGTTGTATACCAAAAACAGCGGAATCGATGGGTATGTAACATCGACAGTTGCGGCACAGCCGTTTGAAAAACATTCCTTTGATACGAGTATCGCCTCATTCCCGTCCCAGGCAAGTTTATGTGCGGCAACCGCTTGTCTATAGGAGATAGATATAATTTTAACGTAATCTTCGGAAATATTAAGTGCGCGTTTGATTAAATCGTTTTCAAATTTCTCGGCCTTTTCGCAAATCTCGGTATAGTTGTCTATGGCGTCCTTTAACACAAAAGAGAAGGTATCGCCGTCTTTTTTGTAATACGCGTCTATTTGCTTTCCGAAATATTCAAGCGAATGAATATCGTTATACGCAACACATACAAAATCT
>CADBUP010000020.1 GCA_902797885.1 uncultured Ruminococcus sp. | reverse complement strand
GCTTTCGGCAAGATATTGCTACATTGCCGTAACGGGCGCGGCGGCGGATTTATGGGCTTAGGGCAGTCAGTTCAAAGCAATATCTTGATGAAAATAACTTTTTCGACAGTCTGAAGGGTGCTATAGCACCCTTTTATTCTTGTATACTGTACATTAAATCTCCGTATGAGGGGAAGGGCCAATATTCCTTCGCTGTGTATAGCTCCATTTCATCCGCTATGGCTCTGACCTCGCTCATTCTTTCAAGAACAACATCGTGATAATACATCGCCTTATCAAGGCCTTCTTCCATGCCCTGTGCGGATATAACTTCGTCGTTCAGCATTTCAACACTGCTAAAGAGAACAGAAACAGAGTCTGACAGCTTGGGGATAAGGTTTTCCTCCATATCACAGTTAATCATACTGCTGATTTGCTTTTTAGCAAGCATCTCATCGCTTAAGGTCTTAATATAGCGGGTAACGGCAGGAATTATATCCTGTCTTGCCATTTCAATCATAGTAAGAGCCTCTATGTTTATAACCTTGCTGTAATTTTCAAGAGCAATCTCATAACGCGAAACAATCTCATCTCTGGTTAAGATTCCGTGGGATTCAAACAGTTTGATGTTCTTTTCCTTAATAAAGTAAGGGAGGGCGTCAGGCGTGCTTCTGAGGTTAAGCAGACCGCGCTTTTCCGCCTCCTCTATCCATTCATCGGAATAGTTGTTTCCGTTAAAGATTATTCGGCTGTGTTTTTTAACGGTCTCGCGCAGAAGCTCGTCAACCGCACTTTCAAAGTCATCTCTTGCTTCGAGGGTATCGGCAAACTGCTTTAATGATTCGGCGACGGCAGTATTTAATATAAAGTTTGGCCCGGAAACAGAGAGACTCGAGCCGGGCATACGGAACTCAAACTTGTTACCGGTGAAGGCAAAGGGTGAGGTTCTGTTCCGGTCGGTTGTGTCTCTTGCAAAATCGGGGAGGGCGTCAACACCCGAGGTCATAATCTCTCTTGCTTTGGCAATATAATCGCTTCCGTCGGCGACAGATTTTAAAACCTCTGCCAGATCGTCGCCCACGAACATAGAGATGATTGCGGGCGGGGCTTCGCTTCCGCCGAGACGGTGGTCGTTACCTGCGCTTGCGACAGAGATGCGAAGCATATCCTGGTACTCGTCAACCGCCTTGACAACGGCGCAGAAGAATATCAGGAATAATGTGTTGTCGCGCGGATTCTTTCCCGGTTTTAAAAGATTTATGCCTGTGTCCGTGCCGAGAGACCAGTTGTCATGCTTGCCGCTTCCGTTTACGCCGGCAAAAGGCTTTTCGTGAAGCAGACACTTCATTCCGTGCTTTTCAGCAACTTTTTTCATCAGCTCCATCATAAGCTGATTATGGTCAGCGGCGATGTTGCCCGATGCGTATAACGGGGCAAGCTCGTGCTGAGCGGGGGCGACCTCGTTGTGCTTTGTCTTTGCGCGCACGCCGAGCTTCCAGAGTTCAACGTCAAGGTCACGCATATATTCAGATACGCGCGTCTTGATTACACCGAAGTAATGGTCATCAAGCTCCTGACCTTTCGGCGGCATTGCGCCGAAGAGAGTTCTTCCCGTATATGTAATATCGCGGCGTTTGAGCGCGATTTTTCTGTCTATCAGGAAGTATTCCTGTTCGGGACCGACGGTAATGCTGACGCGCTTTACATCATTCATGCCAAACAGCCTGAGTATTCTGAGCGACTGGGTATTAAGCGCCTCCATCGAACGGAGAAGCGGTGTTTTTTTATCAAGAGCCTCGCCGGTGTATGAACAAAATACCGTCGGGATACAGAGAATTCCGTCTTTTATAAATGCGTCGGAGGTAGGGTCCCATGCTGTATAACCCCTTGCTTCAAACGTGGAGCGCAATCCGCCCGACGGGAAGCTTGACGCATCCGTCTCACCCTTGATAAGTTCCTTTCCCGAAAGCTCCATTATAATCTGACCGTCATTTGTGACCGACATAAAACAGTCATGCTTTTCGGCGGTGATTCCGGTCATCGGCTGAAACCAGTGTGTGAAGTGAGTGACGCCTTTTTCGATTGCCCAGTCTTTCATTGCGTTAGCAACAACATCGGCAACCTCGCGGGTGAGCGGTACGCCCTCCTCCTTGGTCTTTCTGACCTGCTTATAAATATCCTTGGGGAGTCTTTCTTGCATTGTGGCGTTGTCAAACACCGAACTTGCGAATACTTCTTTTAAATTAGGCATAAAATCTCCATTCCGCCGCCCTGCGCCGGCAAAGGGTTTATTAAATCTCTTTTCGGCAGGGGGTAAATAAAAAGAGATTTTGCGGCCGCGATACCCTTAGGGGCTTGCGCGGACAGTTGATTCTGTCTGGGGTTTAACGAAAGAATGTTAGCTTGCGTTTAACCTTATCTTAAATATATTACATAAAATATATAATATATGATATGCAGCGTCTTATATAATTTAAGACAGGCGCTGTGAGTAGCTTACTCTCAGCACCCTGCTGTCATATAGCTATCCTTTTAGATGTTTATCAAGACCCGATTTCAGCGAAAAGAGCTACCTGACATTCGGCTGAACGTTGTTTTCGTCAGGAAATGCCTTATAGAGTACGGCTACAATTTCCGCTCTGATTATAGGAGCACCGGGGCGGAACGTTCCGTTTTCATCGCCGGTAAAGATTCCGTTGTCAACCGCCGCACAGATGTAGGCGCGATTGAAGGCCGAAATATCCTCCCAATCCGAAAATCTTTCTGCGAGATAACCGTCGGGATCGTCGTATTGGACTGTGTCAAGACCCTTTGCCTTAACCATTGCTACCGCAACGGCCTCGCGTGTCGCCGCCTCCTCGGGGGCGAAAAACAGCGTGCCGTCTGAATCCTGGAATCCCGTCATATACGGCGATACTGAATTTATATAGCGAAAGAACCATTCTGATGCCGGAACATCGGTGTAAGGAGAAACGGCGCTTGCCACTATCGGAATTTTCGCAATGTTGACAAGCATCTTTGCGTATTCACAGCGCTGAACGTTGTCAAACTGTCTGAATGTGCCGTCACCGTAACCGCCTATTATTCCCCTGTCGGTCAGATTATAAATATATTGCGCCGCCCAATCCGAGTCGGATACATCGTCAAATAATTCTCTTGCTGAAACACTAAGCGCACCGCAGGTAAGGAATATTGCCACAGTTAATGCCAATAATCTTTTCATAATGAAAACCTCCTGTTTTCGCGTAAACATTTTTCGATTCCATAGTATATACCAAATCGGTGGTTTTGTCAAGCCGAGGCTATATTCCGAAGACGTTAAACAACATTTTTACGGCCTCGGCACGGGTTACGCTTCTGAGCGGCCTGAGCGTTCCGTCGGGATAACCGTTCATTATCCCCTGTGTGCAGACGGTGCGCATACTCTTCTCTGCCCAAAACGGAATATCCTCTGCGTCCGCCGAGGTTACGGGCTTTGAAGCCAGACCGCTCGGGAGCATACGATTCAGAGAGATGGCAAACTCCATACGGTTGATGTTTGCAAGAGGGTTGAATGACACCCCATATTGACCGAGCTGACCCTGCATTATTCCGAGCTTATACACCGCTTTAACCTGACTTTCGGCCCACCATGGAATTTCGTCCTTGTCGATAAACGGAAGTTCGACATCGGCGTAGTCTTCCGGGTTTGCTCCGAGATAGTTACACATCATGATTGCGAATTCAACCCTTGTCATATTATTGTCGGGATTAAAACGGATTGTTTCATTATCTTCGAGGTTTCCTTTAACAACGCCCCGCTGCGCCAGGTAGGATATATAGTCCCTTGCCCAGTGCGATGCGGTGTCGGAAAAGGCGTTATCTATTGTCTTAATATCGCCCAAATCAAAGAATTTCATTGATGAGATTCCGTTGTCGGTTGTGACAAATATCGCCACACGATGATAGCCGTCGGGAAGACTGCACGCAAGCTTTTGAGAGGTCTGATTAAAGTCAAAGTCAACATCTGCGTTATCCGCCGTGACACGGATATTTTCCTTTTTAAGGCCGTCATACTTGATGGTCGCTGTCAATGTTTCGCCGGAAACGCCGCCTTCTATCGTCGGATAGATTACATTCTCGGATGAAGATGCTCCGCCTTTTATTGCTATGGGGATTTCAACCGAACAGATGCCCGCGCTTACAGCGAGCTTTCCCGTTGCGCCGTCTATGTCAGAGGCGCGAAAAACGCCGTTTGAATCAACGCTTCCGACAGGGGCGTTGTCGCTTATAACCGTCCATTTATAACAGTCGTTTTCGGAAACAAGTTCCTTTCCGCCCCAATAGCTTTTTGCGCTGAGATTTATTGTTGAATTCGGTTCGAGGTCAAGAGTGTTTATGTCATAGCCGTTGTCGGTGCTGTAGATTTGAATTGAGTTCGGAGTAGTAACCGAAACCGCCGAGGCTTCTCCGGATGCTTCGTCTGATGACGCCGAAACATATACCGTTCCGTTTCCGTGCACGGTAAGGTATCCGTTCTCGTCTATATACGAGCCTTTCCCCGAGCCGTCCGGGGTTTCGGCATCGTATGAAACGGTATATTTAATTCCAGACGGAATATCAGTATATGCATATGATGAATCAAGAGCCTGTGATACCGCCATCGAAACGGACGAACCCGACAGCATATAAATTCCGTCGTTACTGAGCATTAATTCATATGGAATTCCGTTAGAGAACGGCTTGAGAAGAAACAGGAAGTTTGCACAGCTTCTTAAGTTTCCGTCAGACGGCGAGTTTACTATGTTAAAGTTATAGCTGTCCACCGGGGCAATTCCCATTGAGGTAGAGCCGCCGCCGTCAAGGCTTATCGCTTCGACGCAGCCAAGCTCAAGAAGGCGCTTTGCAACGGTGGACTTTCTTGCGCCGTAGCTATAGCCGGATTGTCTTCCGTCTAATGTATAAAAGATGATATTTCCGTTCGCTTTAATGCCGACTGCGCTTCGCGGAGCGGCGGCCTCGTCTTCATAATCGAGCTGACCGTTGGTGATGAGCTTACCGCCGAGGGTGCCTATTGCATAATCTGCGCTTTTCCAAAGCTCCTCCTCCGCTGACGCGGAGGTTGATATGGTTACGGTCTTGCCGACCGATAAATTTGAAAGCCTGCTTTTGAGTTCGTCAGAGGCGCTGTCCGCAACGCTTAAAATCAGCTTTCCTTCAGGAATCGGAACAGAGCCGTCGTTCTGAGTGATGCTCTCAACCACCGCGGTTACCTCGCCGCCGATTCTGAAGGAATCCGACACGCTTCCGAGAACAATATCCGTTCCCATACCGGGGGAGTGAGTGCTGTTTCCGAAATCGCTGTTAAAGAGATACAGAGCATACGGCTGACGGTATTTATTTATACATTCAACCTTAAATGACGAGCCGTCGTCAAGGGCGACCGTAGTATTTATAGGAAACGTCGCGGTGAACGCGGTGCCGTTACTGCGGAAACCGATCCCGGGCATCCAGGACGAATCAGCGGTGTATATTCTTCCGTCTATCAGAGTGTTGCTCATAGGGACGCCGGTCTGAAATGAGAAAAAGTCAGCATTCATACCCATCGCGGGGTTATGACCCTTCTGCTTTAGAATCTCGGCCGCCTGGCTGACGGTACGCTTTCCGTATGCCGACCAGCCGTTTGTAACCGCGGGATGAACAACGGCGTTAGGCTTGTACTCGACGTAATTTTCGGTCTGCTTGCCGACCGAAGAATCATCGAACACGTTTTTTGTATATACGGTTTCGGGCGCAATCTTTGAACTCTCTGAGGATATGTGTGTGCCGAGAACATCGGCAAAGACAGCCTGAGGGAGAAGCGCCGCCGCAACAATAATCGGAAAGACGGTTTTTAACCCGCGAAATGTCGGTTTTTTAATGCGATTTAAGATAGAATTTAAGTTAGTCATAATATGTCAGTCCTCCAAAGACGAATAATTATATTAATTTATGTAGGAATTTATGTATATTTTCCCTTAAAACCTCTTGACAATTTAAAAATTTAATGTTATAATACTTATCTGTTTATAGTGCGAAAGTTTGCGTATTTGCTTTTTTGAATGGTTTAAGGCAACATATTTTCGGCTTGTAACCGGAGTTATTATAGCATATTAATTGATAATTATCAAGTGTCCGGTGAAATTTTGTGGGGCATAAGCGAAAATTCTGTGTTTCGGCGAAAATAATACGATAATTTTTCACATCTTTCAGAAATTTTTTTAATGAGGTGAGCGGTTTTATGGTACATCCTGTGAAACTGGGCAAGAATACTCGTATGAGTTACGGAAAAATCAACGAGGTTCTGGAGATGCCCAATCTGATTGAAATTCAGATAAACTCGTACAAATGGTTCTTGGACGAGGGCCTTAAAGAGGTTTTTCATGACGTATCGCCTATTACGGACTATAACGGGAATCTTGTTTTGGATTTTATTGACTATCGGCTTGATAAAGAGCCGAAGTACGATATTGAAGAGTGTAAGGAGAGAGATGCGACTTATGCGGCTCCCCTTCGTGTAAAGGTTCGTCTTATCAACAAGGAATCGGGTGAAATCAAGGAGCAGGAAATCTTTATGGGCGACTTCCCGCTGATGACGCCGTCCGGTACATTTATTATAAACGGAGCTGAGCGTGTCATCGTGTCTCAGCTTGTTCGTGCGCCAAGCGCTTATTATTCACAGGAGTTTGATAAGCTTGGTAAGAAGCTGTTCTCATCACAGGTTATTCCGAGCAGGGGCGCATGGCTTGAATATGAGACGGACAGTAACGATATATTCTACGTTCGTATCGATAGAAACAGAAAAATGCCGGTGACTGTTCTTATAAGGGCATTGGGCTTTGGAACAGACGCACAGATTAATGAATTGTTCGGCGAAGATGTACGGCTTCTTGCGACAATGGAGAAGGATACAACCACCAATACCGAAGAAGGTCTGCTTGAGATATACAGAAAGCTCCGTCCGGGCGAGCCGCCGACGGTAGAGAGCGCTCAGTCGCTTATTACAAACCTTTTCTTTGACCCAAGGCGCTATGACCTCGCAAGAGTCGGCAGATATAAGTTTAACAAAAAGCTCAGATTGGCTAATCGGATTTGCGGATTTACGTCGGGGCAGACGGTTGCGGATCCCGAGACCGGTGAGATTATTGTGGCTGAGGGCGATGTAATCACAAAAGAGATTGCACACGCGCTTGAAAAGGCTCAGATAAACGACATTGTGCTTGATATTGACGGTCAGAAAACAAAGGTAATCTCAAACGGAATGGTCGACCTTCACGATTATGTGGATTATGACCTCCGCAAGTATGGAATTTATGAGAGAGTTCGCGGTATTGTTCTTAAAGAAATTCTCGAACAGTATCCGGATATGAATTCCGAAGAATTTAAACAGGCTCTCTATGACAGACGTGACGAGCTTATCCCCAGACATATATTGATAGATGACATAATCGCATCTATCTCATATGTGGGAAATCTCGCGGCGGGTGTCGGCGATGTTGATGATATTGACCATTTGGGTAACCGCCGTATCCGCAGCGTGGGCGAACTCTTACAGAACCAATTCCGTATTGGTCTTTCGCGTATGGAGCGTGCCGTGCGTGAGCGTATGACAACTCAGGACTTAGACGCGGTTACGCCGCAGAATCTCATAAATATCCGTCCGGTTACGTCATCGATTAAGGAGTTCTTCGGTTCGTCACAGCTGTCGCAGTTTATGGATCAGATTAATCCGCTTGGTGAGCTTACTCACAAGAGAAGGCTCTCCGCGCTGGGCCCCGGCGGTCTTTCGCGTGAACGTGCCGGATTTGAGGTTCGTGACGTTCACCATTCTCATTACGGACGTATGTGCCCGATTGAGACGCCTGAAGGACCTAACATCGGTCTTATCAACTCGCTCAGCGGATTTGCTAAGGTAAACGAATACGGCTTTATCGAAACTCCGTACCGCAAGGTAGATAAAGAAAGCGGCATTGTTACAAAGGATGTAATATATATGACCGCCGATGTTGAGGAAGGCTTTTATGTTGCACAGGCAACGGAGCCTCTCGATGAAAATGACAAGTTTGTAAACAAAAAGGTTGTTACACGATATAAAGATGAATTTATCGAAGTTCCGCCGAACAGGGTGGATTATATGGATGTATCGCCGAGACAGGTTATCTCGATAGCAACGGCGATGATTCCATTCCTTGAAAACGATGACGCTAACCGTGCCCTGATGGGTTCTAACATGCAGCGTCAGGCGGTTCCGCTTCTTATGCCTGAGTCACCAATTGTAGGAACAGGTATGGAATATAAAGCGGCGCGCGATTCGGGAGTTTGTATTCTTGCTAAGGAACCGGGCGTGGTTGAAAAGGTTTCGGCGACCGAAATAGTTATCAAAAATGATAACCATGAAACAGATAAGTACAAGCTTGTTAAGTTCACACGTTCAAACCAGGGAACCTGCGTAAACCAGCGCCCGATTGTTGAAGCGGGTGAGAGGGTTGAAAAGGGCGATATAATCGCTGACGGCCCCTCTACAAAGAACGGTGAAATAGGCCTCGGCCGTAACATTCTTATCGGATTTATGACGTGGGAAGGTTACAATTACGAGGATGCTGTTCTTATAAACGAGAAGCTTGTTAAGGAAGATGTATTTACATCAATTCATATAGAAGAATATGAGCTTGAAGCAAGAGAAACAAAGCTTGGGCCCGAAGAGATAACGAGAGATATACCGAATGTCGGTGAGGACGCGCTTCGTGACCTTGATGAAAGAGGTATAATCCGCGTCGGTGCAGAGGTTGAAAGCGGCGATATTCTGGTAGGTAAGGTTACGCCCAAGGGTGAGACCGAACTTACCGCAGAGGAGAGACTCCTCAGAGCAATCTTCGGTGAAAAGGCGCGTGAGGTGCGAGATACATCACTTCGTGTTCCTCACGGCGAATATGGTATAATAGTAGATGTTAAAGTGTTTACAAGGGCAAACGGCGACGAGCTTCCCCCGGGTGTAACCCAGGTTGTTCGCTGTTATATCGCTCAGAAGAGAAAAATCTCTGTCGGCGATAAGATGGCGGGTCGTCACGGTAACAAGGGTGTTGTTTCCCGTATATTGCCCGAGGAAGATATGCCGTTCCTGCCGGACGGAACACCTCTTCAGATAGTACTTAACCCGCTCGGCGTACCTTCGCGTATGAATATCGGTCAGGTACTTGAGGTTCATCTCGGCTATGCGGCGAAGGCTCTCGGCTGGAAGATTGCAACGCCGGTGTTTGACGGTGCAACCGAGGAAGATATAGTAGAAGCTTTAGAGAAAGCGGGCTATGATAAAACAGGTAAGACAATCCTCTATGACGGACGTACGGGTGAGCCTTTTGACAATCCTGTAACCGTCGGATATATGCATTACCTCAAGCTCGCCCATCTGGTAGACGATAAAATTCACGCGCGTTCGACAGGTCCTTACTCGCTTGTTACACAGCAGCCGCTCGGTGGTAAGGCTCAGTTCGGCGGACAGCGTTTCGGTGAGATGGAGGTTTGGGCGCTTGAGGCATACGGCGCGGCATATACTCTTCAGGAAATCCTGACGGTTAAGTCCGATGACGTTGTGGGTCGTGTTAAAACCTATGAATCCATCGTAAAGGGCGAGAATGTTCCGGAGCCGGGCGTTCCGGAATCGTTCAAGGTTCTTATTAAGGAATTACAGAGCCTTGCGCTTGATATGAAGGTTCTCGATAAAGATAACAATGAGATTATATTGAGAGAATCGCTTGATGATGACGATACTGATTTGCCGGTAAGTATTTCGGGAATAGAAGATAATGACGACGAGCCTGTGAATGAACACGACTTCTCGGATGACTCCGAAATTGATGATATCCTTGCCGATGATGACGACGATGAAGATGATGAGCTGGATGATATTTTGGGTGATGATGACGATGCATACCCGGATTCTGAAGGTGACGTTGACTATCTTGACGCCGACGGCTTAGAATCACTCGACCAGATTGCCGAGGATGAAAGTTATAGCGGCGATGATGAGGATTTATACTGATAAAAATATGGATGCTGTTTGTCAAGCTCACGGCAGACGGCGGTGTGAATTTGTGAGCCGGAAAGGTAGATCAATATGAGCGAGTATCAGAATTTTGATGCCATTCAAATCGGACTTGCTTCGCCGGAGAAAATCCGCGAGTGGTCACGAGGCGAGGTTAAAAAACCTGAAACCATAAATTACAGAACATTAAAGCCTGAAAAGGACGGTCTTTTCTGCGAGCGTATATTTGGCCCGCAGAAGGACTGGGAATGTCACTGTGGTAAGTACAAGAGAGTTCGCTATAAGGGCGTAGTCTGTGACCGCTGTGGCGTTGAGGTTACCAGATCTAAGGTTCGTCGTGAACGCATGGGTCACATAGAACTTGCGGTACCGGTATCGCACATCTGGTATTTTAAGGGAATCCCAAGCCGTCTTGGTCTCATACTCGATATGTCGCCGAGGGCGCTTGAAAAGGTTTTGTACTTTGCGGCATACGTCGTTATCGACCCGGGCAAGACCTCGCTTGAGAAAAATCAGATTTTATCTGAAAAAGAATACAGAGAATATTATGAAAAGTATGGGGATATGTTCCGTGCCGGTATGGGTGCCGAAGCGATTCTCGAAATGCTTCAGATGATTGACCTCGACCAGCTTTATGAAGAACTGAGAGCTGAGCTGGAGGGCGCAAAGGGTCAGAAGAAGATTCGTGCCGTGCGCCGTCTTGAAGTTGTTGAGGCGTTCCGCCATTCGGGAAATAAGCCGGAGTGGATGATTTTAACCGTAATCCCGGTTATTCCACCCGAAATCAGACCTATGGTACAGCTTGATGGCGGTCGGTTTGCGACATCCGACTTAAACGATCTGTATCGAAGAGTTATTAACAGAAACAACAGATTGAAGCGTCTCTTGGATTTAGACGCTCCTGAAATTATAGTAAGAAATGAGAAGCGTATGCTTCAGGAAGCGGTTGATGCACTTATCGATAATGGCCGCCGCGGAAGGCCTGTAACAGGCCCCGGAAACAGACCTTTAAAATCCCTTTCGGATATGCTTAAAGGTAAGCAGGGACGTTTCCGTCAGAACCTTTTGGGTAAACGTGTTGACTACTCGGGACGTTCGGTTATCGTTGTAGGACCTGAGCTTAAAATATATCAGTGCGGACTTCCTAAGAAGATGGCGCTTGAGCTTTTCAAGCCTTTTGTTATGAAAAAGCTTGTATCGGGAGGTCTTGCGCATAACATTAAGTCGGCAAAGCGTATGGTAGAGCGTGTTCGCCCCGAGGTATGGGATGTTCTCGAAGATGTAATATCAGAGCATCCGGTTCTGCTGAACCGTGCTCCTACCCTGCACAGACTGGGTATTCAGGCGTTTGAACCCGTTTTGGTAGAGGGTAAGGCTCTTAAGCTTCATCCGCTTGTATGTACTGCGTTTAACGCGGACTTTGATGGTGACCAGATGGCGGTTCACCTTCCGCTTTCAACCGAGGCTCAGGCAGAGGCGAGATTCCTTATGCTTTCCGCGAATAACCTTATTAAGCCTCAGGATGGTAAACCTGTTACCGTTCCTACACAGGATATGGTACTGGGAAGTTATTATCTGACGCTTAAAGACGATACCGAAATCGGTACGGGCAAGGTTTTCTCGGGTCAGAACGAGGCTGTTTTGGCATATAATAACGGCGCCGTTGGACTCCATGCACCGATAAAGGTTCGTGTAACCCGTAAAATCGGTGACAGAGAGGTTACCGGCATGATTGATGCAACAGTCGGCAGACTTATATTTAACGAGAAGATACCACAGGATTTAGGCTTTGTTGACAGAAGCGGATCAGAACATCTGCTTGATCTTGAAATCGGTGACAATGTGCTGAAAAAGCCTCCGGTTAAAGAAGCAATCAATGATAACGTTGAGCCGGGTGTTGATAAAAAATTACTCGGAAAGATTATCAATGCGTCAATTAAAAAGCACGGAATCACAGAAACAGCAACCCTCCTTGATAACATCAAGGCGATGGGTTATAAATATTCAACTTTGGGCGCTATCACGGTCTGCGTAGATGATATGCAGATTCCTGAATCAAAGCAGAAGCTTCTTGCGGCGGCCGAAGAACGTGTAGATAAGGTAATGAGAAACTATCGAAGAGGTCTTCTTACCGATGAAGAGCGTCACCGCCATATTATCGCAATATGGAGTGAGACCTCAAATCAGGTAACGGATGCGATGATGGATAACCTGAGACAGCTCAATCCTATTTATATGATGGCTAACTCGGGTGCTCGAGGCAGTGTAAACCAGATGCGTCAGCTTGCCGCAATGCGCGGACTTATGGCTGATACATCCGGACGTACAATCGAGATTCCTATTCGATCAAACTTCCGTGAAGGTCTTACCGTACTTGAGTACTTTATCTCGACTCACGGTGCGCGTAAGGGTCTTACCGATACCGCACTCCGTACAGCCGACTCGGGTTATCTTACCCGTCGTTTGGTTGACGTATCTCAGGATGTCATCGTCCGTGAGGAAGATTGCGGAACAAGAGACGGTATTGTTGTTTCGGATATTCGTGACGGAAACGAAATTATCGAGCCGCTTATCGACCGCCTTGAAGGCAGAACCACAACTGAGGATATTGTTAATCCACAGACAGGCGAGCTTATTATAGCAGAAAACGAGATGATTAACGCGGCAACAGCAAAGGCTATTGTTGACGCAGGCATTAAAGAGGTTAAAATTCGTTCGGTTGTTAAGTGCCGCAGCAAGGTCGGCGTTTGTGCTAAGTGCTATGGCCACAACCTTTCTAACGGAACTCCGGTTAATGTCGGTGAGGCAGTCGGTATTATCGCCGCGCAGTCCATCGGTGAGCCGGGTACTCAGCTTACGATGCGTACATTCCATGCCGGCGGTGTTGCGGGTGATGATATTACACAGGGTCTTCCCCGTGTCGAAGAGCTGTTTGAAGCAAGACGGCCTAAGGGTGTTGCTATTATCTCTGAGATTACCGGTAAGGTTCGTATTACTGAGGTTGCGAATAAGCGCGAAATCATTGTTATGAATGAAGAAACAGGTGAGTCGGCGACATATATGATTCCGTTCGGCGCAAGAATCAAAGTTCGTGATGAACAGGAAATCAAAGCCGGCGATCCGCTTACAGAGGGTTCGCTCAACCCCCACGATATCCTTGCCATTCTGGGCGCAACGGCTGTACAGAACTACTTTATTCAGGAAGTACAGCGTGTTTACAGATTACAGGGTGTTGATATTAACGATAAGCATATTGAGGTTATCGTTCGCCAGATGATGCATAAGGTTAAGGTAGAGAGCGCGGGCGATACAGGCTTGCTTACCGGTTCGCTTATCAGCATCTATGAACTTGAGGATATTAACAACAAGATGATTGAAGAGGGAAAAGAGCCGGCTGAGTTCTCGATTCAGCTTATGGGTATTACCAAGGCGGCTCTTGCCACCGAGTCATTCCTGTCGGCAGCGTCCTTCCAGGAGACAACTCGTGTCCTGACTGATGCGGCTATCAAGGGCAAGAAAGATCCGCTGATCGGTCTTAAAGAGAATGTTATTATAGGTAAGTTGATTCCTGCGGGTACAGGTGTCAGCCAATATAAAAATATTGAGGTTTATCCGACCTATGGCGGAAGCGACGATGAAATCAGCTTTGATGAAGAAAGTGTAGGCAGTATCGGCTAAAGAACTGCTTTAATGCTGCCGCGGGGTGCAGAATATGCGCCCTGCAGCAGCATTTTGTCTTTTACTGAATATTATACGAAAGAGGTACACAAATAAATGAATAACGTAATTATCGGACAGTCGGGAGGACCGACTGCGGCGATTAACGCGACCCTTGCGGGGGCGTATGCCGAGGCAAAGAAACAGTCGGCGGATAGAGTATACGGAATGTTGGGCGGTGTAAAAGGCTTGATTGACGGAAATTATATTGATATGGACGATTATATAAACGATGATAGCGACATATCAATTCTTGTTCAGACGCCGTCGGCGGCTCTCGGGAGCTGTCGTTATAAGCTTCCCGAATATTCCGACGAGCCCGAAACATATGAAAAGCTTTTCGACATTTTTAAAAAGCTTGAAATTTCTTGCTTTATCTATATCGGCGGCAATGATTCGATGGATACGATAGCCAAGCTTTCGGCATATGCCGAGAGTATAAAGAGTCCGATTCGATTTATGGGCGCGCCGAAAACGGTGGACAATGATTTGGCGGTGACCGATCATACTCCGGGCTTCGGAAGCGCGGCTAAATATATTGCCGCAACGGTTAAAGAGATTATCTGTGACAGCTCGGTATATGATATAAAGTCGATTACCGTTATTGAGATTATGGGAAGAAATGCCGGATGGCTGACGGCTTCGGCGGCGCTTGCTAAGGGGGATGACTGTGTCGGCGTAGACTTGATATATCTTCCAGAATGTGCGTTTGAATTAGAGAAGTGTGCGGAAACGGTAAGAAAGCTTCTTGATAAGAAAAATACCGTGGTTATCGCGGTGTCTGAGGCGCTTCGCGATAAAAACGGCGACTATATAGTCACAACAGGTTCGGTTCACGCCGGACTTGACGCATTCGGACATAAGATAATGAGCGGAACGGGTCAGTTTCTTGCTCAGTATCTGGGAAAAACTCTCGGCGTTAAAGCAAGGGGAATCGAGATAAACACGCTTCAAAGAAGCGCGGCACATTTTGCATCAAAGCAGGATTTAGATGAATCGTTCGCCGCGGGTGCGGCGGCTGTACGCGCGGCGTTTGACGGCAAGACGGCAGAAATGGCGGTAATAAAGCGCGCGTCGGATACTCCGTATGAGTATAAGATTGAAACGGCGGATATAAATATGATTGCCAACGTGGAAAAGACCATCCCCCGGGAATGGATTATAAATGATGGAACAGGGGTCGGCGAGGATTTTATAAAATATTGCAGGCCGTTGATAATGGGAGAGGTTATGCCGATTATAAAGGACGGACTTCCTGTTCATATGAAATTTAATAAACGGAAAGGAATTTAATTATGAAGAGTTATTCATATAAGACACAGGGAACCTGTGCAAGAACCATTAACTTCGACATTGATGACAATAAGGTGCACAATGTTGTGTTCGGCGGAGGATGTAACGGTAACACTCAAGGCGTATCAAGGCTTGTTGAGGGAATGGATGTCGATAAGGTCATTTCGCTTTTAAGCGGGGTGAACTGTAACGGCAGAGGAACTTCATGTCCCGACCAGCTCGCAAGGGCACTAAAACAGGCAAAAAATGAGGATTGACTAAAATAAAAAATATGGGTATAATATCCATAAGAGAAATTGTTATTTAAGCTGATTATTAAGGATGGGAAGTGAGCCTCGGACATGACTTTTTATAATTTTCTGTCATCGATACTGAGTTATGTTTTTACCTTTATAATATACCTTTTTATATTTTCGGTAATACGTCTTATCTATCTTGACGTTAAGAAAATGAGCAGGTTTGAAACAAACAATGTAGAAGATGCGGCGTGCGCCAGCTTAAAGCCGGTTAAGTCTAAGGTTCCGATAACCGCGCCGATTAAAAATCGTTACACTATATACGGGGACGCAGTTATCGGAAGAAGCCGAAGCTGTGATATCGTAATAGGTGAAGAGTATATTTCGGCAAAGCATGCGAGAATATGGTTTGAAAACGGCGAATGGTACCTTGAAGATTTAGGAAGCCGAAACGGAACAGCTGTCAACGGTCAGCGTATCCGCGATGTCGTTATACTTGACCCTGAGGATGTCATATCCTTCGGCGGCTTGAACTTTGTTTTTGAACTTTAGTATCGTGGCTTTTACTCTGTATAACACAAGAGAAAACACGGCTTCTTACAGAAAGGATTTGGGCTTATGTCAAAAATCAAAGGACAGAATTATAAGCGTCCCGCCTTCCTTCTTATATTAATGAATCTGCTCGGCTTCGGACTTTTGTATGTCGGGGGAGGCTATAACATAAATATTATCTACATCGGCGGCGGATTGCTGGGGCTGTTTATCCTGATGTACTCCATAATCATATTATGCAGGATGGGCGATAAATTTATTGTTCCTATGGCGTGTATGCTGATTACTATGGGGGTTATTCTCCTTTGCAGAATCGACATAGCCAAGTATGGGGTAAAACAAATTGTCTGGGTTGCGGTCGGGATAGCGGCCTTCTTTATTGCATACGCGGTTTATTATAACTTTCCCAAATGGGATAGACTTTGGTATGTGTATGCCGCTGTCGGAACGCTTTTATTCGTGACAACTCTTGTATTCGGCACGCGCATAAATGGCTCGAAAAACTGGCTGAACATAGGGAGCTTTGCCTTTCAGCCGTCTGAGGTTACCAAAATCCTGTATGTTATGTTTTTGTCGTGCTGTTTTTCAAAGGCGTGGACAAAGCCGATAGGTAAAATAAAGCCTAAGCTTATTACGCTTTTTGTGACCTATATGTTTATCGGCTTTTTGGTGCTTCAGCGTGACTGGGGAACAATTTTGGTTCTCTTCTCTATTTATATATTTATGATTTATGTGTATGACGAGGATTATAGGTTCCTGCTTTTTAATATCGCTTCGGCGTCAATCACGGCGGTACTCGGCTATAAATTCCTTCACCATATTCAGGTCAGGGTCAATACATGGCTGAATCCATGGGCGGATATTTCAAACACGGGCTATCAGATAACACAGTCGCTTTTTGCGATTGCGTCGGGCGGATACTTCGGAAGGGGAATAGGAAACGGCTCTCCCACCTATATTCCCGAGGTTCAGACCGACTTTATATTCGCGGCGGTATGCGAGGAAATGGGCGTATTCGGCGGTGCGGCAATAATTATCCTATTCTTTTTGATTTCGTACCGATGCTTTAAAATAGCGATAAGTACAAGAGACCCGTTTGACAAGGCGCTGACTTTTGGCCTTACTATAATGTTTGCCGTGCAGACGTTTATTATTGTGGGCGGCGTTACAAAGATGATTCCGCTGACGGGAATCACCCTGCCGTTTGTCAGCTACGGCGGTACATCGATAGTTGTCAGTCTTGGCTCGCTTGGAATAATTCAGGCGGTTTCGGCAAAGGACGAGCGTGGCAGAATCCGGGAAGAGGATAGTGAAGCTAAGCATATGCAAGGGGTGAGCGACGATGCAGAATAACAAAAAAATAATTCGCGTTTTGGTTGTTGTCTCGATAATGTTTCTCGCGCTGGTTTCGTACCTCTTGTATTTTAATATGTTCAGCGCCGAGAAGGTTGCGTCGAACCCATATAATAAGCGTCAGTGGGAGGACGAGCGTTTTGTCAAACGCGGAAGAATCTATGACAGAGACGGTGAGGTTCTTGCCGAGACAATTATTGACGGTGACAGCCGCACGCGCTCTTATCCTAAGGGGCATCTTTACAGCCACATAATAGGCTATTATTCAAGAGTGTACGGAAAGAGCCAGCTTGAAATGAAATATGATAAACAGCTTTTGGGTCACGGCGATATAAATATCACGTTTAATGAGCTGCGCTCCGGGTATGATTTGAATTTAACTATAGACAATGACCTTCAGGAATACGCATATAAACAGCTTGGCGGAAGGCGCGGCGCAGTTGTTGCTATAGAACCGGAAACCGGGAAGATTCTGGCGATGGTGAGTTATCCGGATTTTGACCCGTCAACGGATGCGGTAGAAAAGAATTGGAAGGATATAGTCGAAAGAGAAGATTCGCCGCTTCTCGCAAGAGCGACGGGCGGACTGTATCCGCCGGGTTCGACTTATAAGATTGTTACCGCAGCGACCGCGTATAATGCGGGATATTCAGATAAAACGTTTGAGGATAACGGAGTGTTTAAACAGGGGGGACTTAAAGTCAGCAACTATGGCGGTGAAAGCTTTGGCAAAATAAATATGAGAAAAGCGTTTGAAGTTTCAAGTAACTTTGCATTTTGTACACTTGGATATGAACTCGGTGCGCAGAATGTAAAGGACGCGGCAGAAGCCTTCGGTGTAAATAAGGACATCGATATGGATATTCCCGTGTCAAAAAGCCGTATAGATTACAAGAAGATGACAAATGAGGATGCGGCGCTTGTCTCAATCGGTCAGGGACAGCTTCTCATGACGCCGCTTCACGTGGCAATGCTCGGTGCGGCGGTTGCCAATAACGGAAAGATGATGAAGCCGTATCTGGTAAACACAATAACGACTTCATCGGGGCTTACACTCAGCACGACGAAACCGACGGTGTTCTGTCAGCCGATGAGCGCCGAATGTGCGTCCTATATGAATGGACTTATGATTGATGTTGTGAAGGAAGGAACGGGTAAAAGTGCGGCGATTTCAGGCATAACCGTTGCCGGTAAGACCGGAACGGCAGAGAATGAAAACGAGAAAGATCACGCATGGTTTGTGGGATATGCCCCCGCGGAAAAGCCGACGATAGCCGTGGCGGTTCTGCTTGAAAATGACGGACGTTCGGGCGGCGCAAGCGCAGCGCCGATAGCCAAAAAGGTAATGACCAAATATTTAAAGAAGTAGAAAGAGTGCGGTTCGGACCTTAATGTCCGAACCGCACTCTTTAAAATGCGTTAATTTTTCTGAATTCGTCGGGGGTCATACCCTCAGCTTTTTTAAATACCGCACAGAAATAGCTTGCGTCATGAAAGCCGACCTTTGAGGCTATTTCTTTAACCTTGATATTTTTATGTGTGCAAAGATAATATTTAGCCATATTAAGACGCAGATGCGTCAGATATTTAAGCGGGGTGGTATCATAGACCTGATTAAAAAGCCGACAGAGGTGATTTGAGGTGACACCTATCGATTCGGCCATATAGTCAAGGCTTAAATCCTCGCTGTATTTAGTCTTCATAAGCTCAATAACGGGACTGACTTTTTCATATTTTTCGTTTTGAGTCATTCCTCCGACCTGAGGGGCATTGTTGAAACATTCGCCCACCTTAATCATAATCTTGTACATCATACAAGAGGTCTTGATTTCTTTGTCGGGGTCGTCACACCAAAACATATCCGAAAGTGAGTCGGTCAGAACGTCAAAATCCTGAACATCGTGAAGCGAAAACACCGCCGTTTCGCCAAGGCCGAGATAGTCGGCGATTTTGTCCGCGGAACTTCCGTCATAGGCTATCCACTTTGTTTTCCACGGACGGGTCAGCGGGTGATATTCGTGCGGAACATTCGGGCGAAAGAAAAACGCGTCACCTTTTTCGATTTTATATTCGTGACCGCCGGCGGAAAATATTCCGCTTCCTTCGCTGCAATATAAAATCTGATAAGCGGGGAAGCCGTCATTTCGTATTATATCATCCTGCTCTTCTTTAAGACCTATTCCCACAACATAAATGGGAAGAAGCTTTGTCTTGCTTAAAAGTATAGGTAAAATCATATGTAAAATTTCACTCCCTTATAAAAACCGAGGTTAAAATTTTTATATGTTACTCTCATTATATAATAAAACTCAAACTTTTTCAAGCACTAAACTCATAAATTTTATAATAGATTTATATATATGTGTTTATACAGCCGAAAAACGCCGTAAACTTATTTTACATTGAGGTTAAGTTTGTTAAAATTATGTAACTTCTATTGACAAAACGAATATATTTAATATAATGTTAGTGAACTTAATAAACTCGTGTTTTTCACGATAATGTTATTACCCGACGGAGGTGCACTGCTATGAACACAGAGCAGAAAAAGCAAAACGTTATTCCGGATTATGAGCATTTGTTTCAAGACGGAGCGGAACAGAAAAAGAAGAATAAGGCGTCCGCTATTCCTAAGCTTTTGCTTAAACAAAATAAGGGAAGTCTTATTCTTTCGTCATTACTTTTTGTTGTAAAGGCGTCGCCGACATGGGCGATTCCGATTGTCACCGCAGAAATTATCAATATTGTATCATCGGGGGGCGATGATGTTGTGCGCCGCCTGTTCATCTATGGCGCAATCCTTTTTGTTTTATTGATACAGAATATCCCTACGCATATACTTTATTCAAAGGTGACCGACAGAATGCTCAGAACGGTCAGCGCGGGTATGAGAAACACCTTAATCAGAAAGCTTCAGCATCTTTCGCTGACGTATCATAAAGAAATCGAAAGCGGAAAGATACAATCAAAATTCCTGCGCGATATAGAAACAATTGAGATTCTTGACACTCATATAGCCAAAACCGTTATACCGAGTATAATTAACGTGTTAATTTATATTTTTGTTGCGGCTTCAAAAAGCGGAACGGTAACGCTCTTCTTCGCTGTGATAATACCGATAAACGTATTTGTTGTGTATCTTTTCAGAAACGGAATATCTACCACAAACAGGCGTTTCCGAAAGGAAACCGAGAATATTTCGGCGAAGGTTTCAAATATGCTTGATATGATTCCGGTAACAAAGGCACACGGCCTTGAAAACGAAGAAATATCGGCGCTTGAAGAAAAAATCAGAATTCTGCGTGAGAAGGGCTTAAACCTTGACCGCGTAAATGCATATTTCGGCTCGGTTTCGTGGGTAATAAGTCAGATTATGTCTGCGATATGCCTGTTCTTTACCGCGTATCTTGCATATAAGGGAAAGATTCCGGTCGGGGATGTTGTACTGTACCAGTCTTATTTTAATGGCATAAGCTCTATGCTTCAGGGTCTTTTAAACGTGTATCCCGAACTGACAAAGGGTATGGAATCAATAGATTCCGTTGCGGAGATTGTGCTGTCGCCCGAGGTTGAGAACAACGCCGGAAAGATTCGCCTGCGCTATGTTCACGGAACGGTCAATTTTGACAATGTATACTATCGTTATCCGCATACGGATGAAGATATAATAAAAGATTTTACGCTTGCGGTCGAGCCGGGCGAATGTATCGCGTTTGTCGGCGCTTCCGGCTCGGGCAAGTCTACTATTATGAATATGATTATCGGATTTATGACGCCGACAAGGGGAACCCTCCGTATCGACGGAAAGCCGATAGAGGCGCTCAATCTGAGCGATTATCGACACTTTATTTCGGTTGTGCCGCAGAACAGTATTCTGTTCACGGGTACAATCCGAGAAAATATAACATATGGCCTATCTGATGTCTCGGAAGATCACCTCAATGAGGTTGTTCGGCTTGCGAACATAAACGAGTTTACCGATGAGCTCCCCAACGGTCTCGATACCGAGATAGGCGAAAACGGGTCTAATCTCTCGGGCGGTCAGAAACAGCGGATTTCCATTGCCCGCGCATTGATACGTGACCCTAAAATCTTAATTCTTGACGAGGCAACATCGGCGCTCGACAATATATCGGAGTATCATGTTCAAAAGGCGATTAATCACCTGACAAAGGGAAGAACAACATTTATTGTTGCGCATCGCTTGTCTACAATAAGAAATGCGGACCGTATCGTTGTTATGGATAACGGCCGCTGTGTTGAAACGGGAACCTTTGACGAGCTTATGGAAAAGCGCGGAAAGTTCTTTGAACTGAAAACATTGAACGATATGACCGATAAAGCCGTCACCGAGATGTGACGGGGAATTCTTACTTGCTTTTCGGATTGAAGATTAGGGCGATAAGGAAGCCGAAAACGATTGAGGCGGAGATACCTCCTGCCGCGGCTTCCGCGCCGCCCATCAGCGCACCCAGAATACCGTGTTCGTTTACACCTTTGATTGCGCCCTTGGCGAGAACGTTTCCGAAGCCGACAATGGGGACGGTCGCCCCTGCGCCGGCATAGTCAACAAGCTTATCATAGATTCCGAGACCGCCTAGGATAACACCGATTACCACAAAGGCAACAAGAATCCTGCCCGGTGTCAGTTTTGTCTTATCAATCAGAACCTGGGCGGCGGCGCATATCAGGCCGCCGACCCAAAAGGCGTTTATATAACTCATCATTGTTTTTCACCTCCGGTTTTTACTTCAAGTGAGACTGCGTGAGCGATTCCGGGTACGGATTCGCCCTGGAGAGAGGATGTCGGACTGAGAAGAGCGCCCGTTCCGACCGCGAGAAGTTTTTTTATCTCTCCCTTTCTCATTTTATCGAGAAAGTATCCGCACAAAACCGTGCCGATACAGCCACAACCGCTTGCCCCTGCGTGAACATCCTGTTCTTCCGGGTCATAAATCAGACAGCCGCAATCTTTATAGTTCGGTGAAATATCAATACCGTCCTGTGCGAGAAGCTCGGTCAGAATTTCTGAGCCTACCTTTCCGAGGTCGCCCGTGATAATCATATCATAGTCGGAGGGCTTCATATTCAGCTCTGAAAAATGGGCTTTTATCGTATCATATGCGGCGGGAGCCATCGCACCGCCCATATTATTCGCGTCCTTTATGCCCATATCCACAATCTTTCCCGCGGTGAGGTGGGTTACCGCTATATCTCCGGGCTCTGCGTCGGTTTCAAGCACGGCGGCCGCCGCGCCTGTCACCGTCCACTGTGAATTCGGAGTTCGCTGACCGCCGTATTCAAGCGGAGTTCTGTACTGTCGTTCGGCTGTACAGAAGTGGCTTGATGTTGCCGCCGCCGCGCGCTGCGCAAAGCCCCCGTCAATCAGCATCGAAGCAAGAGAGATTCCCTCAATCATCGTAGAGCACGCGCCGTAAATTCCGTAGAACGGGATTTCGAGGTCACGCAGGCCAAAGCCTGCACCTATACACTGATTGAGCAAGTCGCCCGAGAAAATTCTGTCCATATCGGCGAGCGAAAGCCTTGCCTTCTGAACCGCCAGCCGTATTGCTTCGCGCTGCATCTTGCTCTCTGTTTTTTCCCACGTTTTCTCATTCCATTCGTTGTTCGGAAGGACAATGTCAAAGTATTGTGCGAGAGGGCCTTGCCCCTCCTTTTCGCCGACGATTGCGGCCGCGGTTTTAATTTTTACATTGTCTATTCTGACAGTTTGCCTGCCGCATTTTTTGTTCATATTCCGCCTCCGCCGAAGAATGACATAATGAAATAAATAACGCCGACCACCACCGAGGCCGTTATTCCGTAAACCAGAACAGGCCCGGCAATAACAAACATCTTTGAAGCAAGACCGAGAACGAGTCCCTCCTTCTTGAATTCCATAGCGGGTGAGACGATTGCGTTTGCAAAGCCGGTGATAGGAACAAGCGTTCCGCCGCCGGCGTGCTTCGCGAGCTTTCCGTATACATTGATACCTGTTAGAAATGCACCGATAAAGACCATGGTGACGCTTACAGCAGTTCTCGCCATGTCGTCTGAAAGTCCTACTGCATTTTTGTAAATATCAAATATTGCCTGACCGATAACGCATATCAGCCCGCCGACAACAAACGCCCAAAGCAAATCTTTAAGCAGAGTGCTGTCGGGCGATTTTTTGTTTAGATACTCTTGGTATTCCTGATTTGTGAGTTTCATCTTAACCTCCCGATAGTTTGTCTATCGGTAGTGTTTTCACTTTTTTAAATTTTATTCCTCTTTTATACCCTTGCGTAGGTTCAATAGAATTTTCTTTTCGAGCCGCGAGACCTGGACCTGTGAAATTCCTAAGGCGTTTGCCGTCTCTGTCTGGGTTTTGTGCTCAAAGTAACGCATATGTACAATCGTTTTGTCACGCTCTGAGAGCGAATTTGTGAGTTGCTCGACCAGGACCTTGCTGAGCATATGTTCTATTTCGTTTCCGTTACTTTCTATTTTATCGGCGAGGGTTTTCCCCTCCGATGTTCCGTTGTCAACGGATACATAGATTGATTGAGGCGGCTGTTGAGAATCGATTGCGGTTGCAAGCTCTTCGGGAGATATGCCGAGGCAGTCGGCAATTTCGGTTACTGTAGCTTCGCGGCCGGCGGAATCTTCGATTTTTTTTCTGATTTTTGCCGCCGCGACGGCAGTCTCTTTGAGACTTCGGCTGACCTTTATTATTCCGTCATCGCGGATAAAACGTTTTATCTCGCCTATAATCATCGGTATGGCATATGTAGAAAACTGTACGCCAAAGCTCATATCGAAACGCTCTGCCGCGCGAATAAGACCTATGCTTCCTATTTGAATCAAATCCTCTTTTTCATAGCCGCGGCCGCAAAATCGTTTGACAACGCTATAGACAAGTCCCATATTGTTTAGGATGAGTTCGTCGCGCGCATTGCGGTCACCGCCCGCCGCACGGTTAAGAAGAACGGCGTTTTTGGCGTTATGATGTTTAATCATCAAAGATTGCTCCTACCTTTTTTGTCATTGTGACGGTTGTGCCGACACCAACCTGAGATTCAACGTGAAGCGTGTCCATAAAGCTTTGCATAACAGTGAACCCCATCCCGCTTCTCTCTTCGTCATCAGAACCCGAATAGAGCGGCTGCATTGCGAGGGCAATGTCTGCGATGCCGCGGCCTTTATCTATAACAGTTATTTCAATAGTTCTGCCCGAAATCCGGCATTGCATTTCGACCACACCGCGGATGCCGGCATAGCCGTGAACGATGGCGTTCGTTATCGCCTCTGATACCGCTGTCTTTATGTCGGCAAGCTCTTCTACCGTTATATCGAGCTGAGAAGCGAACGCGCCGGCCGCCGCCCTTGCAAAAGCTTCGTTACAGCTCTTGCTGGGAAATTCAATTTTTATATAGTTTTCCATTTTAATCATTCCTTTCAGAAAATCAGTCAAAGTCCATTATTCGCTTTAAACCGGCAAGCTCAATTACCTTGTCAACCTGTGGCTGAGTGCGTATGACGAGCATTTTCCCGCCGCGCGCCTTTATCTGTTTATACCTGCCTATAAGAACGCCTATTCCCGAGCTGTCCATAAATGAAACGTTGTTAAAGTCCATAACAAGGTTGGTTATTCCGTGCAGGTTTATCTCGTTGTCTATTCTTTCACGAATCTCGGCTGCACAGCTCTGGTCAAGCTCACCGTCAAGCTTTGCAACCAGTGTTGAGCCGAGATATTCAAGCCTCATTTCCATATTATTCACTCCTATTTTGAAATTCATTTTATATTGTAACATATTTCCGATATTTCCCACAATATTTCGTGCGTTAAATTCCGACATAATTTTATGCATAAAAAAGGAGTTGTATCAAAATGAATTTCATTTTGATACAACTCCATGTAGTTTTCGGCTTACGCATTACGCAGTCTTTTTTGAGGTTACGAGCTTTATTATAAACAATGTTAAAATCATAAGAACAATTCCGACGGGCAAGCAAATCCATACATTCTTAACGAAGCCGGCTATCACATATGATACAAACGAAACCGCCGCAGCAGTCATAGCATAGGGAAGCTGAGTGGTAACGTGGTTTATATGGTTGCATTGCGCTCCGGCAGACGACATAATCGTTGTATCGGATATAGGCGAACAATGGTCGCCGCAGACCGCGCCCGCCATACAAGCCGAAATCGAAATAATCGAAATTTCGTCGCTGATTGAACCGCTGAAGATTGCCAGAACAATCGGGATGAGGATTCCGAAAGTTCCCCACGATGTTCCGGTGGCAAACGAAAGCCCTACGCCGATAAGAAAGACAACAGCGGGCAGAAGCGGAAGGAAAGCGCTTGCTTTAAGACGTACAAATTCGGCGATAAGTATTTTTGCGCCGAGTCCGTCGGTCATAGTTTTAAGCGTCCAAGCACAGCAGAGAATCATAATCGCCGGAACCATTGCCTTAAAGCCTTCGGGGATTGAGTCCATACACTCTTTAAAGCTAAGAGTTTTTCTCAGCATAAAGTAAACAACGGAGAAGATGAGTCCCGCAAACGAACCGATAACCAATCCGACAGACGCGTCAGCGCTTGAAAATGCATCGACAAAGTTGTGATAAGCGTCGGCGTCGGCGGTGAAGAAGCCGCCCGAATAAATAAGACCCAGCATACAAGCGATAATAAGTACCAGAACCGGAGCCACCAAATCCCATACGATTCCGTTGGGGTTATCGGATATTTCTTCGGCCTTATTCATCATTTTCTGTGCCGCATCAGAGAATATGTCGCCGTTTTCGGCGTTTTCTTCATGCTTTTTCATAGGACCGTATTCAAACTTCATAGCAACAAGCGTAAACATCATTGTAATTGTGAGCAGAGCATAGAAGTTATAAGGAATAGCGCGAATAAACAGTTCAAGACCGCCTATCTGATCCTCAGAGACAAAACCGGCGACGGCGGCCGCCCATGAGGAAATCGGTGCGATAATACAAACGGGAGCGGCTGTCGCGTCGATAAGGTATGCGAGCTTTGAACGTGAAACCTTAAATTTGTCGGTAACGGGGCGCATAACAGAACCAACCGTAAGACAGTTAAAGTAATCATCGACAAAAATCAGAATTCCGAGACAGATTGTAGCAACCTGAGCGCCGGCTCTTGATTTAATGTGGGTCGAAGCCCATCTGCCGAAGGCAGCGGAGCCGCCCGACTTATTCATAAGCGCCACAATAGCACCCAGTATAATTAAGAAGAAAAGGATTCCTATATTATAAGAGTCAGCAACCGAGGCGATAAATCCATCGGCAAAAAGCCTGTCAAGCATCCCCGAAAAGCTGAAGTTTGAATAAAGCAGGGCTCCGGCAAGGATTCCTATAAATAAAGAAGAATATACCTCTTTCGTGATGAGCGCAAGCACAATGGCGATAAGCGGCGGAAGCAGAGCGAGAAGCGTCGCATATGACGGGATTTCTTCTCTTGTACAGTCAAGCGCCCTGTCAAGATTCTGAGTGAAGTCGGGGTCCTCGCCGACATTGGTCGAGTAGTTCTCAATGTAGGTCAAAGCCGCCGCCGAATATTCTTCAGCCTCGTCTTCTGACATAGCGTCGGCGCTAAACTCTGAAGCACTTAAAACCTGTACCGCTGTATCGTTATCGAGTTCGTCGTCTGATGCGGCGATGCACAAGGGTGCAGACACACACATAACGATAAACGTAAGCATAAATACAGCAAATGTCTTTAGTTTTTTGAAATTAATCATTTAAGTTATTCCCTCCGATAACAATCAATAAAAATACTATTATATATTATCACACAAGAAGCGCAATGAGCAAGTAGCACATTAGACAAAATTTTGAAGAATTTTGTTATATTCTGCACAATGACGAAATTCCGCGCAAGATGTCGAGTGTATGAGCGGATATGTGCCGTTTAGGAACTAAATTTGAGAACAAATTGTTTGCATTTTAAACCGAATTTGGGCAAAAATAAAATTTGTTTACAAATTGTTCATATTTTGCGCAAACGCTTGTTTTACGCAAGTTGAGAAAGTTATAATTTTACCAAATCGGGGCTGAAACGGGGGCCGGACGGGTCAAAAAGGTTGACTTTTTCGTGAAAATGTTGTATAATAGCTCTGTCGTTTAAATTGAACGGCAAAAATTTAAGACATCGAAAGAAGTGGTGACCCGGAAAGAATGTAAGCTTTTATAAACTTGGAGGTTTTTATTTTGAATTGTTTTACGAAAGGTTTAAGAAGAATTGTTGCTCTACTCTGCGTATTGATGACAATGTCTTGCTTTGCTATAGTTACATCATACGCGACTGAAGAGCCGATTGATTATGGTCAGTTTTATGGTATAGTTGATACAACAAGCTTAAATGTCAGAGAGTATGCATCGACTGATGCTCCTGTCATTGCTGAGCTTCCCAAATATTCATACGTCAGAATAAATTGGGTTGAGCCTGAATGGGTATGCGTGGCGTATAATAATGATGGTCTTATGGGCTATGTTTCATCGGATTACATAAACATATTTGAAGGCGAGATACCTGTTGCAAGCTCAAGCGCCGGTCAGGCGGCGGTTGATTTGGCGGCTCAGTTCCTCGGTGTTCCTTATGTATGGGGCGGTACAACTCCTTCGGGATTTGATTGCAGCGGTCTTATGCAGTATGTTTATAATCAGCTCGGTTATAAAATTAACCGTGTTGCCGAAGACCAGATGAAGAACGGTATCGCGGTATCGCGCGAGAATTTGGCACCCGGTGATTTGGTTGGTTTCTACAGCAGTCCCGGAAGCGGCTATATCAGCCATATAGGTATGTATGTCGGAAACGGAATTATGATTCATGCTCCGCATACGGGTGATGTCGTTAAGTATACAAGCATTGACGGAAGCTATTATAGTTCACGCTTTGCAGGCGGCAGAAGAATAATTTATTAATTGAATTTTAAAGGTCTGTATCAAAATGGTTTCAGAAAAGTCATTTTGATACAGACTTATTTAATTTTTTTCACATAAGGTATTGCAAATTTATAAAAAAAGAGTTATAATACCCCTTATAACATATTATTTACAGGAGGTTCATTATGGAACAGGCACAACAGGGCTCATTGGTTTCAATGATTATGATGCTCGTATTAATGTTTGTTGTATTCTACTTCTTCCTTATTCGTCCCCAGCGCAAGAAGGAAAAGAAGCTTCAGAATATGATAGCAAATCTAAAAGTCGGTGACGTGGTTGCGTCAATCGGCGGAATCCACGGCAAGATTGTCAGAATCAAGGATGATGTTTTTGTCCTTGAATCCGGAATCGGTGTGACAAAGTCTTATATCACACTCGACAGAAGCGCAATCGCTCGTCTTATCAAGGAAGGCTCGGCTAAAGCAAGTGAAGTGGCTCCTATCCCCGATGATGAGACAGAAAGCGAGACAAAAGCTGAATAATTTAATCGGTTTTGTCATATGTGTATAACTTCTTCAGTATAATATAACAAGAAGCGTCAAACGCTTACTTCAAGATACGGAGGGGTTTAGTATGGCAAGCGATAAAGCTGTATCCGACGGCCGTTTCTTTGATCCTGTTTTTATGGCGAAGAATACGGCTGTCGGTTTTATTTTGACGATTGCGCTGCTCTTTGCCGCGTCGTGGGCGGCGGCTCTGGCGGCAATGCCCGAGGAGGCGGTAAGGCTTGTTACCGGAATCATTACATATATATGCGTAGGCGTATGCGGATTTAGGTCGGCGAGACATTCCGGCGCAAACGGGCTTGCTTCGGGGGCGATAGCGGGGTTTGTTTATGTTCTGCTGCTGTTTGCAATCGGGTGCTGTGCATATGCCGAAATTCATTTCGGAGTGGCAGAGCTTTTAACAGCGGTTATCTGTATTTTATGCGGTGCGGTCGGTGGAATCATAGGTGTAAACACAAAGAGCAGACGCCGGCGGTAAACGAAGCGGGATACAATAAACAGAATTTAATTACCGATGATTGAATCGATGATTGAACGAAATCGGTACTTGACAAAAACGCCGAAACGTGGTAAAATATCTCTCGGTAATGTGGGAGTAGCAGGCGCACGGTTTCGTGTGTGACAAGTCAACATACTGACTTTAAATAAGTCTGGCTTGTATTAAATTGCAAGACACGAGTATAACCGCTTAGCTATACTTGCGTCTGTGTTTCGGATTATATCGGGTATGGCTTGGGTGCTGTACCCGTTTTTTAATGGGAATATGAAATTTTTATATGGGAGAGAATTAAGATGGAATGGGGTTTTTTTCTTAACAGTATATTACTGGGTGTGGGGCTTGCGATGGACGCGTTTTCGGTCTGTCTGGCAAACGGGTTGAACGAGCCGAAAATGAAGGTTAAAAGAATGTGTGCGGTATCGTCGGTATTCGCCGTGTTTCAGGCGTTAATGCCTATGCTTGGATGGGTCTGTGTTCACACCATTGTGTCATACTTTAATGCATTTCAAAAATTGATACCGTGGATAGCGTTGGTATTGCTTTTGTATATTGGCGGAAAGATGCTAATAGAGGGAATTTTGTCAAAAGGGGAGGACGAGAAACCCGCTGTGACATTCGGCGCATTGATGATTCAGGGGGTTGCAACCTCTATAGATGCTCTGTCGGTCGGCTTTACCATTGCCGAATACGGCGCAGCTCGGGCATTAGTCTGTTCACTTATAGTGGCGACGGTTACATTTTTTATTTCGCTCGGCGGAATAATATTGGGTAAGCAATTTGGTACAAAGCTTGCGAACAAGGCTGCAATTTTGGGCGGCGTTATTCTCATTGCCATCGGCATTGAAATCTTTGTCGGCGGAATGATCGGATAAAAATTTAAGGAGGAAGAATATGTTTTTAGCGGTAATTTTATTTGTGGTTGGTTTGGTCTGTCTTATAAAGGGCGGAGATTGGTTTGTTGACGGTGCGGTCGGAATCGCTCATCATTTTAATATGCCCGAGCTTCTGATAGGCGCGACGGTTGTTTCGATAGGAACTACCCTGCCCGAGGTTATGGTTTCGGTTACCTCGGCCATAGGTGGTCACGGTGAGATTGCATACGGAAACGCCATAGGCTCGGTTATCTGTAACACTGCTCTTATCGCTGCGCTGGTAATCACGGTTATTCCGTCGCCGGTTGATAAAGGCTCGTTTAAAATTCCGGTTATTTTCTTTTTTGTATCGGCCGCCGTATATGCGTTTTCCGCCTATTTCCGGGGACGGTTCGGAAGAATGACGGGATTTGTTCTTCTTGCAATTTTTATGATTTATATGGTTGTCACGGTACGCAGCGCATTAAAAGAGGCTCGGGTTGACGAAAATGCCCAAGATGCGGACAAGCCTTTGACCCGGGAGATAGTCCTGCTCATTGTCGGTGCGGTGATTATAGCCATAGGCGCAAACCTCCTTGTGAACAACGGAACAATCATAGCCCGTGCTATGGGTGTACCCGAATCGGTAATAGCTCTTACGTTTGTCGCGCTCGGCACTTCCCTTCCGGAACTGGTAACAGCCGTTTCGGCGCTTATCAAGGGACACGGGGCATTGTCGCTCGGAAACATTGTCGGCGCAAATCTGTTTAATCTCGTATTGGTCAGCGGCTTGTCGGTTGTATGCTCGCCGTTTACGATACCGCTGAACAGCACAATCGGAGGCCACAACACTTCGCTTGTCTTGGACATTCCGGTTATGCTGTTCGTAATGGCCTTTATGACAATTCCCGCACTTGTGCGCAGAAAGCTGAGCCGCACACAGGGGATAGTGCTGCTCGTCGTTTATGCCGCGTTTTGCGCGATACAGTTTTCAATTTGACGATGAACCGAGTATTGCCGGCTTGCTTTTAGGCAGGCCGGCAATATTTTTTAGGCAGGGAAAACGAGGGGTCTTAATTCTCAAAGTCCGAATATATTTATAATAAGACTATAAATAAGCGGTGAGAATATGAAAAAATCAATTAAGATATCTCTTGTATATATCGGCTTGATAATAGGTGCGGGATTTGCTTCGGGGCGTGAAGTTATGGAGTATTTTAATCTCCGTTCAAACACAAGCCTTTGCGGAGTGCTGACGGCAGCGGTGATGTTTGCGGCCGCCGCATATATAATTATGTCAAAGGCGGCGGAAAACGGAATATCGGATTTTGATACTTACGTTGATTCGGTCGCAGGCAGAGCGGCGGTGTGGGTTAAGAATTTTATGATGATTTATATGTTCTGCGGACTTTTCACAATGTTCTCGGGGAGCTCGGCGCTTGTCTACAGCCTGTCTGTCTTGCCTAAGACGACAGGAGCGGTTCTTATGGCCTTGGTATGTTTTTTTGTTCTCAGCTTTGATATGCGTGGAATTGTGGCGGTCAACGTTATCCTCGTACCGCTTATGGTGCTCGGTATTGTGTATGTGGCGGTTTGTACCATTATATTCCGCGATGCCGCGGCTTTCTCGACATATGAGTTTGCAAGCGGCGAAATTCTGCTGTCGGCGGTATGCTATGCCGCATATAACACGGTTACGGCCGGGGCGGTTCTTGTTCCGCTGTCAAACGGAAGCGATAAGAGAACCCTCGGAAGGGCATCGATAATCGGCGGCTTTATAATCGGACTGCTTATACTTCTCGTTTGGCTTGCGCAGGGATTGAACTTTGATGCATTATGGAATAGTGAATTACCGATGCTTGAACTTGCCGCTCTCTGCGGAAAGACTTGTAAGAGGGTGTATACCGCCGTGCTCTTTATGGCGATATGCACAACGGCTGTGTCGTATGGGTTTGGCTTGCTGTCGCATTTCTCGGGAAGAATAAAAACAAGGCGACAGAGGGTGTTGTTTGCCGCGGTCATTTGTCTTGCGGCGCTTCCGCCGGCGATGTATGGGTTTTCAAGCCTTGTGGCAAGGCTCTATTCGTTGTTTGGATACATAGGAATGATATGGATTTTATGGATTGTTATCGACAGAATTCGCTGATTTGATGAATACCTTGCCGCTTTACGTCCTGTTATGGGCGTAAAAACTAAAAGGTGTCACATTTTGTTTGGCGGAAATTATTGTAAAATTTAAAATTTTGTGTTACAATAGAGATAAGATAAAAGCAAGTGAGGTAAACATATGAAAAAATTAATTTCGTGGAATGTGAACGGACTTAGAGCGTGTATGCAAAAAGGGTTTAAACAGGTTTTTGATAATTTTGACGCAGATGTGTTCTGTCTTCAGGAGATAAAGCTGAAAGAGGGTCAGATTGACTTCTCGCCCGAGGGGTATTTCTGCTATTGGAATTATGCCGAAAAAGCGGGGTATTCCGGCACGGCGATGTTCACGAAAACTGAGCCGATTTCGATAGCGTACGGAATTAGCAGCGAAAAGCATGACCTTGAGGGCAGGGTTATAACCGCTGAATTTGAAGAATACTATGTTGTGACCTGTTATACGCCGAATTCTCAGAATGAATTGAAACGCCTTGACTATCGTATGGAATGGGAGGATGACTTCAGAGGATATTTAAAGGAGCTTGAGAAAACAAAGCCGGTTATTCTCTGCGGCGATTTGAATGTGGCACACAAGGAAATAGATTTGAAAAATCCGAAAACAAATCGGAAAAACGCGGGGTTTACCGATGAAGAACGCGCTAAAATGACCGCTTTGCTCGATGCCGGGTTTATTGACACATACAGGTATTTTAATCCTGACGCAGAGGGCGAATATTCGTGGTGGTCATATCGCTTCCACGCAAGGGAAAAGAATGCGGGCTGGCGCATAGATTATTTCATAGTATCCGAGGCGATTAAGGACAGGCTCAAGTCGGCCGATATTCATCAGGAAATATTCGGTTCGGATCATTGTCCGGTTGAGCTTGACATAGATTGATGCGTTACGCGCATAAAATTTATAGATAGATATTGACATATTTCCGAATATGTTGTATTATATAGTTTGTAACAGAATTGTAACAGAATTGTAACATAACACCCTGGAATGATAAGATAAAGCCGTCGGTAAGCATAATCGGCTTACGGGGATATAGATAAGGAGAAAAGTATGTTAGGACAGGATATAGGCATAGATTTAGGAACCTCTTCGATTCTGATATATGTCAAGGACAGAGGAATCATTGCGAATGAGCCGTCGGTTGTTGCCATTGACAAAGAATCGGGTCAGCTTTTGGCCGTAGGAAGAGAGGCACAGCAAATGCTCGGCAGAACGCCGGGGAGCATTGTTGCGGTGCGCCCTCTTAAAGAGGGAGTGATTTCGGATTACAGCGTGACAGAGAGAATGCTTAAATATTTTATTCAGCGCATAACCAAGGGAAGCCTTTTATCAAGTTTGTTTAAGCCGCACGTGGTTATATGCGTCCCGAGCGGAGTTACCGAGGTCGAAGAGCGCGCGGTAATCGACGCCGCTATGCAGGCGGGTGCGGGCCGCGTTCATCTTATTGAAGAACCTCTTGCCGCTGCTATAGGCGTGGGAATCGATATATCACAGCCGTGCGGAAGTATGGTTGTTGACATGGGCGGTGGAACGACTGATATAGCGGTTATTTCGCTTGGCGGAATTGTTCACAGCGAGTCGATAAAGCTTGCCGGAAGCACATTCGATGAGGCGATAATTAAATATATTCGCCGTAAGTATAATATTTTGGTCGGCGAGCGTACCGCCGAAGAGTTAAAGGTTAAAATCGGATGTGCGTCAAAACGGGACAAGCTTTTGGCGATGGATGTCAGGGGCAGAAGCCTTATTTCGGGTTTGCCTAAAACGCTTCAGATTACCTCGGATGAGGTTTATGAGGCTCTCTCCGAGCCTGCGGGAACAATCGTTGATTCAATAAAAAATGTGCTTGAGGATACCCCTCCCGAATTGGTGGGCGATATAAGTGCAAGAGGTATAATATTGACCGGAGGCGGAGCGCGGCTTTACGGAATGGGACGCAGGATTCAGGCGGAAACAGGAATAAAAACCGTTGTCGCCGAGATGCCGAATGAATGTGTCGCTCTCGGAACGGGCAAGGCCCTTGAAAATATGAGCCTTATCAAGAATTATAACGGCTGTAGGGGCTGATGATTTACATACAAAGACCGCCGCGTATTTTTATACGCGGCGGTCTTTTGGATTTTACAGAGCTTTTAAAAAGCTTAAAAGTCGCTTAGCTACTTTTTCGGCCCCTGCATCATTCGGATGAAGTCCGTCGGGCATATATAGCTCTTTTAATATTTCAACTTCCGGCTGAAGGCCGCTTACGGCATATAAGTCCAAAGTGGGAATAGCATAGTATCTCGTGACCTCTTTGATTATATCAACATATCCTGAAAGGGGAGCCTGATTTCTTATGCCTATCTCGTTTATTACACGATTTTCGTCAAGGCGGTGAAGCGGCGTCATAAAGATGATGGTTGCATATGGATACTTGTTAATCAGCTTTTGACAAAGCGTGTGAAGTGCGCCATAGAACGTATGTACATCGGTGTTCTCGAATGTTCCGAGAGCCGCGTCGCCGTGACCGTAATCGTTTGTTCCCCCGAACACCACAACGATATCAGCGTCATCGTCCATCTGATCGGCGCGCATAACAAAGTCTTGATCCCATTGCTCGTTCGTCGGCTTTGTCTGAGGTGCGATTCTTGTGCCGCCTATTCCATAGTTGCGAACCTCTGCGCCGCTAAGCCGTCCGAAAACTGAGACGTAGTTATTTTCGGGGCAGGACGCACCAGCGCCTTCGGTGATGCTGTCGCCTAAAAAATTTATTTTCTTGCCTTTTAATTCCATTTTTAGTCCTCCGATTTTGTTAATAAACGTAAAAATTTAAAATTACGGTGGCAGTATATCACAGTTTTTACCAAACGTCAAGGGCTTAAATGAATAAATTGTTAGATTTTCGTTTAAGCGGCCGAGTTTGTGCCGGATAGGCGTAAGAATTTAATAAAAATGTTGGTTTTATTTTCAAAAAAGTCTTGTGAAAAGTAATGTGTTGTGGTATAATAATAAGGTATAGAGTTATGCCTTAAAGCAATTATGCCGGCGTAATGTTGAGGAGTGTTTTACGTGAGAATTTTATGTGAACAGGAAGTGTTAAACGAAGCGGTTTCGGTGGTATCGCGTGCGGTTTCGAGCCGAAGCAGTCTTCCCGTCCTTGAGGGCGTATATATAAAGGCGAGTGATGACGGTAAGGTCAGATTGACCGGAAACGATATGGAAATCGGCATTGAGGCGGTTATCGACGCCGAGGTTATGCAGCCGGGCGAGATTGTTATAAATGCAAAAATGCTCAGCGGAATAATCCGTTCTCTTGCGCCGGGAAAGGTTAGCGTTGAAACAAATGACAAAAATCAGACCTTAATAAAAAGCGGCGGCGCGAAGTTTGAGATAGCGGGGATTGCTTCCGATGAATTCCCCGATTTGCCGATTGTTGACCCGGAATATTCAATCAGTATTCCGGCAAGTATATTGAAAGAGATGATTACCAAGACGGGGTTTGCCGTTGCTGTCAGCGAGAACAATCCCATACTGACCGGATGTCTTCTTGAAATCAGGAACACCGGTCTTACTATGGTTGCTCTCGACGGCTTCAGACTGGCAATGTGCAAGACAGATATGGAAAACGATTTTGAAGAACATTCTATGATTATTCCCGAAAAATCTCTTAATGAACTCGGAAGAGTTCTCGGAGATACGGACGAGGAGGTCAAGATTACCGCTACATCGCGGAATGCGATATTTATGTTCGATAATGTTAAGATGGTTACGCGCCTTATCGAGGGAAATTATATTAATTATGAGAGCGTAATTCCGAAGGACAACGCGATTGAATTTGATTGTTCGACCGCTCAGCTTCTCGAATCGATACAGAGAGTGTCGCTGATTATATTGAACGATGTTGTTAAAAGCCCTGTGAGATTTAATATCGAGGACGGAAATATTAATATTTCGTGCACAACATCAGCGGGAAGCGTTGACGATAACATTCCGATAGACTTAACCGATGCGGCTTTAGAAATCGGTTTCTATAACAGGTACCTGCTTGAGGCGTTCAGAGTCATTGATTCTGAAATCGTACATATCAAGCTGAACGCGGCAACAGGACCTATGGTTATTACTCCCACAGACGGAGATGACTTTTTGTATCTGATATTGCCGCTGAGACTGCATGCGGAATAATGTCTTGTAAGGGGAAGTTTTTGGATGATAGCTTTGCGTTTAGAACTTGAGAATTATCGGAATTACACTCGGCAGGAGCTTGACTTCGGTGAGGGTGTAAACGTAATATACGGTGATAATGCTCAGGGTAAGACAAATATACTTGAGGCGGTTTACTTTTTCGCAATGGGAAAGTCAAACCGTGCCCGCACGGACGCCGAGCTTATTCGTTACGGCGAGGATAAGGCGCGGATATGCCTTGAGTTTTCCGACCGAAGCAGGACGAATGTTATTGATGCGGAAATCTACCGTGATAAACGCAAGAAGATTCAGATAAACGAGATACCGATAAAACGCAGCAGCGAGCTTGTACGCAGGTTTAACGTTGTGTACTTCGGACCCGAATATTTAAGTCTTGTAAAAGACGGACCCGGGGTCAGACGGAAAAATCTTGATATACTGATAAGCCAGATAAAGCCGGGGTATATGGCGGCTCTGGGAGAGCTTAAAAAGATAGTTGAGAGTAAGAACGCCTTGCTTCGGATGGAACATCCGAATAAGACTATGCTCGATATAATGGATGACAAGCTTTCTGTTACGGCGGCTAACATTATCCTTCACCGTGCGCTTTATATAAGCAGGATTGAGAGCTTCGCAAGGGAGCTTCAGTTCGATATTTCAAACGGAACGGAAGAGCTTGAAATGAAATATAAGTGCTGTATCGGCGATGTCAGCGGCCTTGATTCCGAGGGGATACGCTCGGCAGTCCGCGCGAAGCTTGAAGAGGCGCGCCCGCGTGAGATGAGGGTTTGTGAATCGACTATAGGGCCGCACCGTGAAGATATAGGCTTTTTTATAAATGGTATGGAGGCGCGGCTTTATTCATCACAGGGACAGCAAAAGACGATTGTTATGGCGAATAAGCTGGCCGAGGTTGAGCTTATTCATGCTGAGACAAATGAGATGCCGGTGCTTCTGCTTGACGATATAATGAGTGAGCTTGACAGAACGCGCCGCGATTATATTCTCGGTCGTATAAATAATATGCAGATATTGATTACCTGTACGGATACCGAGGGGATGAAAGTCCCTGAGGGCGCGTACAGAATTGAGGTAGAAAACGGACACGCGAGGGCGGTCTGATTAAGGTGGTGTGCGAATGTATTTACATCTCGGAAAGGGAACGGTGGTCAACACCGCGGACATAATAGCTATTATGGATTTAGAGAGTTCATCGCACTCGCCGAGTACGCGTGAGTTTCTCAAAATAGTTGAAGAGGAAGGCTTTGTCAGAAATGTTTCTGAGGAGCTTCCGAAAACGTATATAATATGTGAGATAGACGGTCAGTCGGTGGTGTATGTTACGAATATTTCGTCAAAGGCGCTTGCCGGCAGAGCCGAGAAGTACAGATAAAGAAACAGGAGTTGAGATAAGTGGCAGAAGAACATATTGCAAGTATGATGGGTGATGCGGAATATGACGCGAACCAAATTCAGGTTCTTGAAGGGCTTGAGGCGGTTCGTAAGCGTCCGGGTATGTATATCGGCTCGACCTCTTCGAGAGGCCTTCACCATTTGGTGTATGAGATAGTTGATAACTCTATAGATGAGGCGCTTGCCGGATTTTGTAAGCACATCAAGGTGGTTATCGAAAAGGATAACTCGATTACCGTTACTGATGACGGCCGCGGTATCCCGGTGGGAATCCACCCTAAAATGGGAATTCCGGCGGTTGAGGTTGTATTCACCATTCTGCACGCCGGAGGTAAGTTCGGCGGCGGCGGATATAAGGTGTCGGGCGGCTTGCACGGCGTCGGCGCATCGGTGGTAAACGCTCTTTCGGAATATCTTGAGGTGGAAATCCGAAACGGCGAACACGTATTTTATCAGAAGTACGAACGCGGCAAGAGCTGCGGCCCGCTTAAACAAATCGGGGATACGACCGAGACCGGAACAAAGGTTCATTTCAAGCCGGACGGTGAAATTTTCGAGGACTTGGTTTATGATTTTGATACGCTTTTGCTCAGGCTCCGCGAGCAGGCATTCTTAAATGCCGGCGTTCATATAACTCTTACAGATGACCGTGACGGTCAGCACAATGGAGAAAAACGCACCGAGGATATGGTGTATGAGGGCGGTATTCGTGAATTCGTAAAATACATTAACAGAAATAAAGAGCCGATTCACCCCGATGTAATATATGTTAATGCGGTACGTGAAAATTCCGAAGCGGAGGTTGCGCTTCAATATAACGACGGCTATAGTGAGAATATAATCAGTTTTGCAAACAATATAAACACAACCGAGGGCGGAACGCACGAGGTCGGCTTTAAGTCGGCGCTGACCAAGGTTATAAACGATTATGCCAGAAAGTATAAGTTCCTTAAGGATAATGACGATAACCTGAGAGGCGAGGATGTGCGCGAGGGTTTGTCCTGCGTGATAAGCGTTAAAGTTACCGAGGCACAGTTTGAGGGTCAGACAAAGACTAAACTCGGAAACAGCGAGATGCGTTCTATAGTTGAAAAAATGGTAAACGAAAAGCTGTCGGAATTCTTTGAGGAAAATCCGGCGGTTGCTAAGATAATCGTAGATAAATCGCTTACCGCTTCGCGCGCGCGTGAGGCGGCGAAGAGAGCGAGAGAGAATACAAGGCGTAAGGGAGCTCTCGAGAGTTCATCCCTTCCGGGTAAGCTCGCGGATTGTTCCGATAAGGATAATACCTATACCGAAATTTATATCGTCGAGGGAGATTCGGCGGGCGGCTCGGCAAAGCAAGGCCGCGACAGACGTTTTCAGGCTATTCTTCCGCTTTGGGGAAAGATGCTGAACGTTGAAAAGGCGAGGGTTGATAAGGTCTATGGAAATGACAAGCTGACCCCGGTTATTACGGCGCTCGGTGCGGGCTTTGGCGAGGACTTTAATCCTGAAAAGCTTCGCTACGGAAAGATAGTTATTATGGCCGATGCCGATGTCGATGGGGCGCATATCAGAACGCTTCTTTTGACGTTTTTCTTTAGATTTATGCGTCCGCTTATCGAGGAGGGCCATGTATATATTGCGCAGCCGCCTCTTTATCGGATAACGAGGGGAAAGGTTCACCGCTATGCTTACAGTGACGCTGAGCTTAAACAGATACTCGCCGACATGGGCGAGGGCAGACAGCCGACCATTCAGAGATATAAGGGTCTCGGTGAGATGGACCCCGAACAGCTTTGGGAGACGACTATGAATCCCGAGACGAGGGTTATGCTTCGTGTAGATTTAGAGGACGCACGTCAGGCGGATGAAACCTTCACTATTTTGATGGGTGATAAGGTTGAGCCGCGGCGTAAGTTTATTGAGGATTATTCGTCAACGGTTGTAAATCTTGACATTTAAGAGATTTAATGAATTTAACGGAGGTTTTCGAGGATGATAAGGATAGAAAAGGCCGCTGTTATGAATTTTGAAGGTGCGATTCGCGGTGCGAGGAATCCGCTTAACAGCTGGGACAGAATCGACAGCTATTATGATAAGGGCGGTAGCTATGTTCTGGGCGAGAACGATTTGGGTCTTGCCAAAAAGCTGTGCAAGGCGGGAAGCGACCACAGAAAATTCATCAGACAGATATTGGTGTCGGTGGATATAACCGCACCGCTCTATTGGTGGAAGGAGTTTGACACCTATAAGGTGGCGACGGTTGCAAATTCAACGAGCACAATGCACAAGGTGCACAGCAAGCCGTTTGAATTTGAAGATTTCAGCTGTGATCATTTGACCGAGGGCGGGCTAAAGGCTCTTAAGGTTCTTCTTGAATATCTTGAAGACTGCCGCATAAAATTTATTGAAACAAAGGATAAATCATACTGGTATGATATTATACAGCTTCTTCCCGAGAGCTATAACCAAACCAGAACCGTCACGATGAATTATGAGAACCTGCTCAATATGTATTTCGCAAGAAGAAATCATAAGCTTGCGGAGTGGCATACATATTGTGACTGGATTCTGACGCTTCCGTATACAAAAGAACTGTTTTTGCAGTAATTACTATTGACAAAGTTAAAAAAATATATTATTATAAAGGTGTAAAAGCTTAAGTGAGGTGAAGAAGAATGGCATATACAATTAACGATGATTGCATCAGCTGCGGCGCATGTGCAGACGCCTGTCCCGTATCTTGCATCTCTGAGGGTGATGGTAAGTACGTTATCAACGCTGACGAATGTATTGATTGCGGTACTTGTGCAAGCACTTGTCCTGTTGACGCTCCTCAGGCGTAAGAATAAGAGTATTTAAAAGGCTGTGTCACATTTTCCTGTGGTACAGCCTTTTATTGTGAATAAGACATTAGCCGAAATATGCCGAAATTATACCTTTTAATGTGGTTCGGAATGCGTTTCTTCGGCTATAAAAAGGATTTGATATAAATGAACACAGAGTTGTTTAAGGAAGGAATGAAACGGCTTAAAGCTGAAATCAGCGAGCGCCAGACGGAACAGTTTATGAAATACTCTAAACTGCTTGTCGAGTGGAATGAAAAAATGAATCTGACAGCGGTAACCGACCCCGACGGAATAGCGGTCAAGCATTTCTTAGACAGCGTCCTGCCGCTTTATGCTATTGACTTTTCGAAATGTAAGACCCTCGCGGATATAGGAACGGGAGCGGGGTTTCCCGGACTTCCGATGAAGATAATGCATCCGGAATTTGAGCTGACCCTTGTCGATTCGCTGAACAAGCGCATAAACTTTTTAAACGAAGTGAAAGATGCGCTCGAACTCAAAAATGTGACCTGTATTCACGCCCGAGCCGAGGAACTCGGCAGGGACACCGACTATCGCGGGAGATTTGACGCCGTTGTGTCGAGGGCGGTCGCAAATATGACGGTTCTGTGTGAATATTGTATGCCTTTTGTTGCTGTCGGCGGAATGTTTGTTGCGTTAAAGGCGGAAAATTCAGCCGATGAGCTGGACTCATCAAGGGCAATGATAAAAACCTTAGGCGGAGAGGTTGAGGATAAGCTGTCGGCACCTCTTCCTATGAGCGATATAACGAGAGAGCTTATAGTGATAAGAAAGGTATCCGAAACACCGAAAAGGTTTCCGCGGCGTGCGGATAAAATTAAAAAAAGCGCCTCGGGCAAGGCTTAAAAAAGCAACACCCGCGGCGCAAAGCTTATGCTTTAAAATAATATAAAGCTTACGCTTCAAAGTCGAACTTATCTGCGTTTCGGTCTCTGAATATTTCATAAACCGCAGATAAAATATCATTGTCGAAAATCTGAGACAGAACGGATTCGCCGTTTCCGTCATCTTCTGTTCTGAATATGACGATTTCGGTTACTTCCTCTTCGCTGTCATCGTAGGGAATACAGATAACATATTCGTTGTCCTTATACAAAACCGTATCAAGATGTTCAAAAACGGTTTTGTTTCCGTCCTCATCATAGAGGTCTATTAAATATTCGTTTTCAGGTAATTCAGCCATAAAAATCTCCTCGTTTCATATTATTACGTTATTTTATTAGTCTATGTTTTCAAGCTTTAATGTTTCGCCCGACTTGATTGAAAATGTTTTTTTATCTATTTCGAACCAAACGGTTTTTAATGTCGGATTATACACTCTTGTGCCATCGGCGCTGAATATCAGGGAATTATACGCCGTTACATAATCGTATATCTCTATATTTGTTGCATACCATATATCATTATGTCCGCCGAGCTTTGAACAGATTTCGTCAAGTCTGTCCCAGCTATTGTTCCAGCCAAATTCAAAGCTGTGTCCCCATACATAAAACAGCCTCGGATAATGGTCTGCACAATATGCTGAGTTGACATCAAGCTTTAAAAATTTTTCTATATAATCAAAAATTTCAGGGTTGTCGTGATGCGTGGTCGGCATCCATGCCAGCCAGTCGTTCGGAAGCATAAAAGCGTCATTATCTCCGCCCAATGTCCTTGAATAGACTATATCCAAATCGGTCAGGTACTGCCTTATCGTTTCGTATTTCATACCGTTATACATTACGGTTATTCCGCTGTCGGGATATGCCATACCCCTTATGATTCGACCGAACATTTCTTCAAGTTCAAGTCTGCACTGTAAAAATTCGCGGATTCCATCAATCGGACGGAGCTTACCCGGCGCCTTGTGATATGCGCCGTGAACGGCAACCTCGTGTCCGCCGCCCAAAATATATTTGTTGACATCATCTTTTGTCAGATGATAACCATCGCTCTCTTCGTGAATACATTGGCTGTTTAGGTTAAATGTTGCCTTTATGTTATACTTATCGAAGGTCTGAACAAGCTTTAGGTCAAACCTCGGACCGTCATCATAGCTAAAGGTAACGGCTTTTGTTTTTCCCTCGGGAAAACGCAGAAATCTATAATTCATAGTGAAAATCTCCATTCTTTATTTAAGGCTGTCTAAATATCCCTGAAGGATATAAGCCGCCGAGATACTGTCGACGCTTTCTTTTCGTTTTTTTCCGCGGACATTAGTCTCGTTCATCAGATTATGCGCCGAAACAGTAGTGAGCCGTTCGTCCCACAAAATAATCGGAATATCGGTGAATTTCTTTATGGCTTCAACCAAACGCCGAGTCTTTTCGGCACGGGGACCGATGGTTCCGTTCATATTTTTAGGGTAGCCAAGAACAATTTTTTCCGCGCCGAGCTCTCCGGCAAGAGCCGCGGTGTGCTCTGCGACATTTTTGATGTTTCCGCTTTTGAATGCGGGAATGACGCTTGCGCCGAAGCCAAGCGCGTCTGATATTGCATAGCCTGTTCGGCTGTCTCCGAAATCAACGCCGAGTATCTTCATATTTTATCCTCACATTATTTATTTTTAATTTTGTCCCAGTATTCCTTTGCGCTTTGCTCCGCCTTGTTGCGGCCGTACTCATAATACCTCTTGTCCTTAATTTTGTCGGGAAGGTACTGCTGAACCACATAATGATTGGGAAAGTCGTGCGGATACAGATAATTTTGGCCTTTAGGAAGCTCGCCCTCTCCGTCATAGTGGACGTTTTGAAGCTGACGCGGAATGTTTCCCGTGTCTATATGCTCGAGGTCATACAAAGCCGAATCCAGCGCAAGGTAAGCCGAATTTGATTTCGGCGCGGTGGCGAGAAGAACGGTTGCCTCGGCGAGAGGAATCCGCGCTTCGGGAAAGCCAAGCATCAGCGCGCTGTCAACGCACGATTTTACTATGGTTATAGCTGACGGATAGGCAAGCCCAATATCCTCGCAGGCAATCACCAAAAGCCTTCGGCAGATGGACTGAATATCGTCTGCGGCAACAAGCCTCGCGAGATAGTGAACCGCCGCGTCGGGATCGCTTCCGCGGATGGATTTTTGGAAGGCACTTAAAATATCATAGTGGCTGTCGCCCATCTTATCATATTTTATAATCTTCTTCTGGGTGCATTGTTCAACGGTTTCAGACGTAAGATGAAGTTTTCCGTCGCTGTCCGGAGGGGTATAGCTAACGGCAAGTTCAAGCGAGTTCAGGGCGCGTCTTACATCTCCGCCCGACCTCTCGGCAAGCAGATTCAGAAAATCGCTGTCGGAATCAATCGAATCCTCACCCATTTCGCTTTTTAGAATTTTAAGAGCGCGGCTCAGAACCTGTTCTATATCCTCGGGCTTAAGAGGACGGAATTCAAAGACCGTACTTCGGCTTAAAATTGCGTTATATACATAAAAATACGGGTTTTCGGTTGTGCTTGCGATAAGCGTGATTTTTCCGTTTTCGGTGTATTCCAGAAGCGACTGCTGTTGTTTTTTGTTAAAATTCTGAATCTCGTCAAGATAGAGGAGAACTCCGTCCTGACCGAGAAGACCTTCGCTTTCCTTGACGATAGCCTTTATATCCGATACTGACGCATTCGTTGCGTTAAGTTTATATAGCGGCCGGTTTGAAATCTTAGCCGCAATGTTAGCAACGGTCGTCTTTCCCGTTCCCGACGGGCCATAGAAAATCATACTCGGAATGTTTCCGCTTTCGATTATGTTTCTGAGAATCCGTCCCTTGCCGAGTATGTGCTTTTGACCCGCTACATCATCAAGACAGGTAGGACGGATTCTGTCCGCAAGAGGCTTATTCATAAAGCGGGTGTTTTTTACAAAGAGCATGAACCCTTGAGGTAACCTCGTCGCGGGTGCCCTCAAAGTCTTTTATTACCATAGAGATAAGCTCGGCTACCTCTTTCATATCCTCTTCGATAAAGCCGCGCGTTGTAACAGCCGGCGTACCGAGCCTGATTCCGCTTGTCACAAACGGACTTTGCGGGTCGTTGGGGATGGTATTCTTGTTACAGGTGATGCCCACTTCGTCAAGGTTGTGTTCAACTTCCTTACCGGTCTTTCCCTGTTTAATCAGGTCGACAAGCATAAGGTGATTGTCGGTGCCGCCCGATACTATGTCTATTCCCCTTGACATAAGTTCGCTTGCAAGAGTAGCCGCATTCTTTTTAATCTGTGCCTGATACGTCTTAAACTCGGGCGACAGAGCTTCTTTGAGGCATACGGCCTTTGCAGCGATAACGTGCATAAGCGGGCCGCCCTGACAGCCGGGGAAGACAGCCTTATTAATATCCTTTGCGTACTTTTCCTTGCAGAGGATAAGACCGCCTCTCGGGCCTCTTAAGGTCTTGTGAGTTGTGGTTGTAACAAAATCGGCATAAGGAACGGGACTTTGGTGAAGCCCTGCTGCAACAAGACCCGCGATGTGCGCCATATCAACCATAAGATAAGCGCCCACTTCATCGGCAATTTCCCGGAATTTAGCGAAGTCAATTTCCCTTGCGTACGCGCTTGCGCCGGCAAGAATCATCTTAGGCTTGTTCTCAACTGCCAGCTTATATAGAGCGTCATAATCTATTCTCTGCGTAACGCTGTCGACACCGTAGGGGACAACATTAAAATACTTACCGGAAATATTAACGGGCGAACCGTGGCTGAGGTGGCCGCCGTGCGCAAGGTTCATACCAAGGTAGGTATCGCCGGGCTTCATAGCCGCAAAGAATACGGCGAGGTTCGCCTGTGCGCCTGAGTGCGGCTGAACGTTTGCAAACTCTGCGCCGAAGAGCTTCTTTGCACGTTCTCTTGCCAAATCCTCTACTATATCAACGTATTCACAGCCGCCGTAATAACGCTTTCCGGGATAGCCCTCGGCGTACTTGTTGGTCAGCGGCGAACCCATTGCCTCCATAACGGCGGGGCTTACGAAGTTTTCGGACGCGATAAGCTCTATCTTTTCGCGCTGCCTGCCGAGTTCTTTAAATATTGCGTCAGCAACTTCAGGGTCAGTCTTTTTTACGTTCTCAAATTCAAACATTGTATTCAATCCTTTCGGGCGCACGGAGCGCATCTTACAAATTTATCATATAGAATAATCTTGCAAATTACTCTAATTTATATTATAATATTATAAAGAAGATTTTGCAAGAGAAAAATACAATCTTTTGAAATAAAATGCGAGGTGTTAGATATGAGAGAGAGCCTTAAAGCAAGGCGGTGCCGTGCCGCCGAGATATACAAAATTTTTGGCGAGGTTTATAAAGACGCGGACTGTACGCTTGAATATAAAAGTGCGCTTCAGCTTCTTATCGCGACACAGCTGGCGGCTCAGTGCACCGACGCGAGGGTCAATATGGTTACGCCTGCGCTTTTTGCTAAGTATCCGGATGTTTATGCTTTCGCGAACGCTGATGAGCTTGAGCTTCGCGAGGATATACGTTCGACCGGATTTTTCAGGAATAAGGCGAGGAACATAATCGCCTGCTGCCGCCTGCTGATTGATGATTTCGGCGGCGAGGTTCCGAACTCGATGGAGGAGCTTTTGAAGCTTCCCGGGGTGGGAAGAAAAACGGCGAATCTTGTCCTCGGTGATTTTTTCGGGATACCCGGCGTGGTTGTCGATACCCATGCGACAAGGCTTTCAAACAGGATGGGTTTTACCAAAGAAAGCGACCCGTACAAGATAGAGCTTGACCTTCAGAAATTGCTTCCGCCCGAGGATTGGGCACAGTTCTGCCATTGCCTTGTTTACCACGGGAGGGCATTTTGTACGGCGCGGGCGCCGAAGTGTGATATATGTCCTATTGAACAGCTGTGTCCCAAAGTGGGAGTTTAAATATTATGAGCCTTTATTACTCACAAAAAACCGACAAAAATTTTGTCTATATTCAATCAAAATTTTAAAAATTAGGGTTATTACCGAAAAAACTATTGTAATTTTGCTTGAAAAATGGTACAATAATAGTTATGGTATAATATTATTATGCCGTAGGTGCGGCATAAGTACAAATTTGTGGAAATAAACTAACCGGGAGATTATACGTTATGTTAAAGAAAAAATGGCTTCTGAAAGAATTTGATAAGTCGCGTGTTCTTGAAATTTCAAGGACGTTTGGAATTTCGCCGCTGACTTCTATAGTTCTTTATAACCGCGGCGTCAGAGAGGACGAACAGATTAAGAAATTTCTCTCTAAGGATTTGGGGACTATGTATGACCCGTTCCTTATGCGCGATATGGACAAGGCGGTTAAACGCATAAATGCCGCAAAGGAAGCAGGCGAAAGAATTACAATATACGGAGATTATGACGTTGACGGTATAACCGCAATCGCTATACTATATAAATATTTAAGCGGCCTCGGTATAGACGTTGACTATTATGTTCCTGACAGGATGCAAGAGGGTTATGGGGTGAACCGAGATGCCCTTGACAAGATAAAGACGCGCGGAAGTTCGCTCATCATAACGGTTGATACGGGCATCACCGCTGTTGAAGAATGTGAATATGCAACGGAAATCGGATTGGATGTCATTGTTACAGACCATCATGAGTGTAAGGAAAGAATCCCCGATGTGTATGCGGCGATTGACCCCAAGCGTAAGGATTGTAAGTATCCGTTTAAGAGCCTTGCCGGGGTCGGAGTTGTATTCAAGCTGATTCAGGCTTTGGATAAAAACAGCTCGCTTTTTGAACTGATGGAGGATTATGCCGACCTTATGTGCCTCGGTACCGTTGCGGATATTTCGCCGCTTGTTGACGAAAACCGCGTTATTGTGACAGAGGGGTTAAAGCGCTTTAAACGCACAAAAAATGTTGGCTTAAAGGCGCTTATTGACGTTTCTACAAACGGAAAGGCAATAACCACCTCGACGATCGGATATATAATTGCGCCCCGAATCAATGCAAGCGGAAGACTCGGCTGTGCTTCGAGAAGTGTCGAGCTCTTTCTGACCGACGACGAAGAAAACGCGATGAAGCTTGCTAATTCGCTTTGCGAGGAAAATTCCCTGCGTCAGCAGACCGAACAGAAGATGTTTAAAGAGGCGCTTGAATATATAGAAGAGCATCCTGAGGTCAAGGAGGACAAAATTATCGTTATTCCTCACGAGAATTGGCATCACGGAATCGTGGGAATAGTTTCGTCTAAGATAACCGAGAAGTTTTATAAGCCGTCGATACTCTTTGCGATAGACGGAGATGAAGCTAAAGGCTCGGGCAGAAGTGTCTCGGGATTTAATCTTTTCGGTGCACTCGAAAGATGTTCAGACCTGCTTGAAAAATTCGGCGGGCATGAGCTTGCGGCGGGTCTTACGATTAAGTCGTCAAATATAGAGGAATTCAGAAAGAAAATTAACGAGTATTCAAAGGACAAAATAAGCGAATCTATGCTTGTCCCCACGGTTATGCTTGACGCGGCGATAAAGGTTCCCTACATAACCATTGATACCGTTCACGATATTAATCGACTTCAGCCGTTCGGCGTGGATAATCCTACGCCTGCGTTCGCTGTGCGTAATATCAAGATACACAAAATTAGTGTTATGAGCGAGGGAAAGCATCTCAGAATGACGCTCCTCAAGGAAGGAAAGTACCTTGACGCGGTGGGCTTCGGCATGGGTGAATACTATCACCATCTCGAAGAGGGCGACTTTATTGATGTTGCGTTCGCTCTCGACATCAATGACTATAAGGGCTTTCAGAATGTTCAGCTCATACTCAAGGACATCAAGAAAGTTGAAGAAGAATAAGTCCGGCGAGGTTACCGGCTTTCCTATAACAAGAAAACCTTTTAAAGCCGGCAATCAAGCCGGCTTTAATTGACAATTTTTAAGGGGGGTTGCACTATGGAGGCAAAACAGGAATACAATCTCGACACCCTGCTTGCTAAAATCCGCAAGTATCACAAGGCTGATGACCTTCAGATTGTTGAAAAGGCGTATAACTATGCCGCGGAAAAGCACAAAAATCAAGTGCGAAAGTCGGGTGAGCCGTACTTTACGCATCCGATTCACGTAGCTCATATTATTGCGGATTTAGAGCTTGACCCACAGTCTGTCTGTGCCGCACTCTTGCATGACGTGGTCGAGGATACCGACGCGACGTATGAAGATATAGTAAGGGAATTCGGCGAGACAATCGCTATGCTGGTTGACGGTGTTACCAAGCTCGGAAAGATTCCGACCCATTCAAAAGAAGAACAGCAGATTGAGAACCTGCGTAAGATGTTCTTTGCGATGGCAAAGGATATTAGGGTTATTGTTATAAAGCTTGCCGACAGGCTTCATAATATGCAGACACTTAAATATATGCCGGAAGAAAAACAGAGAACTATAGCCAGAGAAACCCTTGAGGTCTACGCACCTCTCGCCCACCGCCTCGGTATGTCAAAGATTAAGTGGGAGCTTGAGGATACGGCGCTCAGATATATCGACCCTGTTGCGTATTACGAAATAGTGGATAAAATCGCTCAGAAGCGAAGCGAACGCGAGGAGTTTATAAAGAAGATAATCGATATACTTAAAAAACGGCTTTCCGAAACATTGGGGATTGAACCGCACATAGAGGGCAGGGCGAAGCATTTTTACAGCATATACAGAAAAATGTATATGCAGAATAAGACCATAGATGAATTATATGACCTGTTTGCGGTCAGAGTAATAGTAGATACGGTTGCTGAATGTTATGCCGTTTTAGGAACGGTTCACGAGCTTTTTAAGCCGATTCCGGGAAGATTTAAGGATTATATAGCTATGCCTAAGCCAAATATGTATCAGTCGCTTCATTCGACGCTTATGGGGCCGGGCGGAACACCGTTTGAAATTCAGATCAGGACGTGGGAGATGCACCACACGGCGGAAAACGGTATTGCCGCTCACTGGAAGTATAAAGAGGGCATAAGCGGAACAACCGATATGGACGAGAAGCTTGAATGGATAAAACAGCTTCTTGAAATCCAGAAGGAGACCAACGGCGAGGACTTTATGCAGGCGCTGAAAATAGATATGTTCAGCGACGAGGTGTTCGTTTTCACGCCGAAGGGCGATGTAATAAGCCTTCCGATTAACGCAACGCCGATTGACTTTGCATACGCGATACACAGTGCGGTCGGAAACCGTATGGTCGGAGCAAAGGTGAACGGAAAGATTGTTACCCTTGATTATACCCTGAAAAACGGTGATATAGTGGATATTATCACGTCAAAGACGTCATCGGGGCCGAACCTTGACTGGATAAAAATATGCAAGACCTCTCAGGCGAAGAACAAGATAAACCAGTGGTTTAAGAGGGTAAACCGCGAAGAAAATATAGCAAAGGGTCACGAGATACTTGAACACGAGCTTAAGAAAAGTTCTATACCCGCTTCGTTTATCGATGATAAAGAGATGATTCAGAGCCTTGCGCGTAAGTACGGCTTTAATAACTATGATGACCTTATGTCGGCGATAGGCTACGGAAGTACAAACGCATCACGTTTCGTGACAAGGTTTAAAACCGAGTGCAAGAAGAAGATTGCAAAGGACGAAAACCTGACCCCGGCAGAGCTTATTCCGATTGTTGCCAGAACGTCTGATAAGACAAATAACAGCGGCGTTGTGGTTGAAGGAATCGACAACTGTCTTATTCGTTTTTCGCATTGCTGTAATCCTGTTCCCGGCGATAATATCGTTGGCTATGTCACCCGCGGAAGAGGTGTGGCAATCCATCGCGCCGACTGTATTAATATGATTCACGCCCTGCATAACGAGGAAGAAAGCACTCGTTTTATTCCCGTGCATTGGGCAAACGATACGGGTGCGAGCTTCCTGTCGACGCTTACCGTTACGGCGGGCAACAGAGCGAACCTCTTGCTCGACATTATGGCGGCGCTTTCTGAGTTTAAGCTTGTTGCCACTAACGTAAACGCCAGAACGGGGAAGAATAACCTTGCTATAATAGAAGTTACGGTTGAAATTTCTGATACGCAACAGCTTGATAAGGTTATAAAAAGACTTAAAAAGATAGATGACGTGCTTTCAATAGTACGCCGCAGACAGTAAAGGGGGATAGCATATGATGACATTATATACGCTTGTGCTCGGACAGCTTTCTAATAATTGTTACATTTGGGCGGACGAGAAAACAAAGGACGCAATGGTAGTTGACGCACCCGATAAGGCGGATGAGATTATTGCTTTCGCCGGAGACAAGGGGCTTAAAATAACGGATATAGTTTTAACACATGGTCATTTTGACCACATCCTTGCGCTTAAGGAACTTAAAGAAAAAACCGGGGCGACACTTTCTGTATTTGAAAAGACCGCTGATTTTATGCGCGACCCGGTGCGTAATCTTGCACAGTATATGAATATAGAAATTCCGCCGACAAAGCCGGATAAGCTTTTGAAGGACGGAGATGAAATCGATTTCCGAGGAAACAAAATTAAGGTTCTGCACACGCCCGGACATACCGAAGACAGTATATGCCTGTTAAGCGGAAAGACATTGCTTAGCGGTGATACGCTGTTTCGTTTAAGTGTGGGGCGATGGGATCACCCTACCGGAAATATGATAGAAGAGATAAACTCGATTAATGATAAGCTTATGCCGCTTCCCGATGATACAGAGGTTTACCCGGGACACGGCCCTTCGACCACAATCGGAGAAGAACGAAAGGGGAACCCGTATATAAAATGACTGAGAATACCAAATCGCCATGGGGCGTTCTGACGGGTATCCGCCCTTCAAAAATAGCAACTAAGCTTTTGCTTGGCGGAATGAGCGCCGATGATACCATTCGATATTTTATGCGTGAATACGGTGCCGACGAGAAGAAGGCAAGGCTTGCGACCGAAGTCGCACAGGCGGAGCTCCCTATCCGGAAAAGTATGTCAGATAGCGGCGTAAGCATATATATAGGAATCCCGTTCTGCCCGACGCGGTGCCTGTATTGTTCGTTTGTCACCTGCGGAACGAAACAGGCGGCGCGGTTCACCGATAAGTATGTTGAGGCGTTAAAGCGCGAAATTTCTTATGTTTCAGACATAGTTTCGGAAAACGGAAACACGGTTGAAACGGTTTATATCGGCGGAGGAACGCCGACAACGCTTTCGGCGCCCTTGCTTGACAATATGCTGTCGCATTTAAGAGACAGCTTTGATTTAAGCTGCTGCAAGGAATTTACGGTTGAGGCCGGCAGACCGGATACGATTGACCGCGAAAAGCTGATGACGCTTAAGCGCCGCGGTGTTGACCGAATCAGCATAAATCCACAGAGTATGAATCTTGACACGCTTCATTTGATAGGAAGGGCACATACGCCCGAAGAAATAGAACAGGCGTTTTACCTTGCCCGCGACTGTGGTTTTGACAATATAAATATGGATGTTATCGCCGGGCTTCCTGGGGAAGACCTTGATATGTTTAAATATACGCTTGAAAGGGTAGAAAAAATGTCGCCCGAGGATACAACGGTTCACGTTATGAGCATAAAACGCTCGTCAAGACTTCACGAATACCTAAAGGATTATCAGCTGACCGACGGAGATACGGTGGCGGAAATGGTTGACTTTGCCTACGACTTTCTCCGCGGCCGCGGAAAACATCCGTATTATATGTATAGACAGAAAAATCAGCTCGGTAACCTTGAAAATGTCGCATATACAAAGCCGGGGTTTGAAAGTCTGTATAATATTTATATCATGGAAGAGATACAGACTATAATCTCGCTTGGCTGCGGCGGAGTGACAAAGACGGTTGACCGAACCTGTGACAGAATAGAAAGAATTTTTAACGTCAAAGAGCCGAAAGACTATATCGAGAGGCTTGATGAGATGCTGAGCCGAAAGGACGCGCTAAGAAACAACGCCTGATTTAAAAGAAATCGGGCGTTGTTTTAAGGTCTATATTGTATTTTTCTTTAAAGTATCTCGCGTTACAGCGTTTGTGGCCGATTACCTCTGACTCTTTCTGACGCGGAACGTTCAGCGTATAGACACAATCATGCATATTGCGTTCTATTATATCACGCTCGATTTTATCTCTCTGACGTCTGCAAAGAACGAGTTCGCGGAATGCCGGGTGATAAGGACCGGCAACAATACTGCCCGAGGTGAGACTTTCGTCAGAGTGCAGACCGACTCGGATTATCTCTATGTTTTGTTCCTCAAACACACGCATAACCTTGTCTGTTACCGATATTGCGGTGTTTAGGTCATAAGGAACATATTTGTCGCTTTTATAATATTCTTCAAGCTTTGTTCCCGAAAGCGTAAGCGTAGGGTAGATTCTGACGCATTTGGGCGAAAGTGCGGCGGTATCATATGCGGTTTTTAAGTCGATTTCGGGACTTGAACCGTACATCCCTATCATCATCTGAAGCCCTAAATCTATATCATATGCCTTTATCAGTTTGGCCGCGGCAACGGTGTCGGCAAAGCGGTGACCCCGGTTGTTTTTAATAAGAACGTTGTCGTTTGATGATTGCAAGCCCAGCTCAATCGTGCGTACATTGTACTTACTGGCTAAGCTCAGAACATCGTCATTTATATAGTCGGGTCTGGTTGACATTCTTATGCCGTCGGTCTGATCTCGGTATTTATAGGCTGTTTTTAAAAATTCCTCTTGAAGCTCAAGCGAAAGTCCGGTAAAGCTTCCGCCGAAAAATGCAATTTCGATATAGCGGTTGTCTTTCGGAAGAAAATTCAAATATTTGTCTATGATATGTGCCGCATCCGAGGGCGTAACCTCGGTCTGAACTCCGGTAATCTTTTTTTGATTACAAAATACACAGTCATTCGGACAGCCGTTATGGGGAATAAAAACGGGAATGTTGTACTTCTTCATTTTATATACCTTTCCGCCGCCATCCTTGCCGCCGCCTGTTCGGCGGATTTAAGGTTTTTGCCCGTACCCGTGCCTATCACCTTTCCGCGGTATAGCGCGTTTACCTTAAAAACGGGCATATGGTCGGGACCCTTTCTCTCGACTAAGGAATAATTTACAACATCGGTGCCCTTGTCACGTTTCTGAAAGAAGTTTTGTATCTCGGACTTATAGTTATACCGATGGGTGATTCTCGCGTCCTCAATGGTGCTTTTCAGATTGTTCATTATCCATTCTCTTGCCGGCTCAATTCCACCGTCAAGATATATTGCGCCCAAAACCGCTTCGTATGTGTCACAAAGGATAGAGGGCTTTGCCGCACCTACGCCGCTTTCCGAACGCCCGAATTTAACTGCGCTTCCCAAGTCCATTTTTTTGGCGGCTTCGGCGAGCGACCTTTCGCATACCGCCTCCGCGCGAACCTCGGTCAGTCTGCCCTCCGCGAGGTCGGTGAACTTGTTATAGATATACTCGGCGACTACAAACGATAAGATACTGTCGCCTAAAAATTCAAGCCGTTGGTTGCTTTCGATATTCTTTTCGTTTGCGAGCGATATATGAGTAAGAGCAACATCAAGCAATTTCTTGTTTTTAAATTCATAACCGATATTCATAGTGATTCTCCTTATAATATAAAGTAAAATCACCCGGAAAAATGCACCTTGAGCGATGCAGCTTTCCGGGTGATCTTATAAGCGGCGAACCGTGCCGCCGCCGATAAAATTAAATTCTGTCGTTTATATATGCAACAGCGTCATTGACGGTAACAATGTTCTCTGCATCCTCATCGGAAATTTCGTCAAGGTCAAACTCTTCCTCAATAGCCATCATAAGCTGCATAAGATCCAGCGAATCCGCTTCTAAGTCATCAACAAAAGAGGCATCGGGGGTAACCATATCCGCCGATACACCAAGTTCTTCTACGGTAAGTTCCTTAACTCTTTCAAAAATATCATCCATAGTATCCACCTCCTAAAGTTAAGTATTTGTGTCTGATTCAAGTCGCCCGACGGAACGGCGGAAAGCCAAGCGGGCGATACCTTTGCATATACAAAAGTCAAAATTATATGCCGTACCCACACTATAGCACAGATATTTCCTTTAGTCAATATCTATATAGGTAATATTTCAAGTTTTTTATCAAAAAAATTGACAAAAATCACAAAAATTAATTATCAGCCGCGTTATCGGTATTAAATTGTGCAATTCCGCTTGAGATATTCTCGACGAGGTTACATTCAACGAGCTTCTTTGTCTGTCTGAGCGCACTAAAAAAGGCCTTTGCGTCAGAGCTTCCGTGAGCTTTTATAACCGGTTTTCTAACGCCGAGAACGGGAGCGCCGCCGTGTTCTTTATAATCCATACTCTTCTTCATATCGGCTATGCCGTCCCTGACGGCAAGAGCGGCAAGCTTCGACCTTGTGTTTTTATAAAAAATATTTTTAAGCATCTTGCCGAATGCTGATGCCATACCCTCCATAAATTTAAGAAGGACATTTCCGGTGAAGCCGTCGCATACAACAACATCCGCACCGCCGAGGGGGATTTCACGTGCTTCAACATAGCCGGTATAGTTAATAGGTGCGTCTTTAAGAAGCTTATGCGCCGCGCGAATTGTGTCGGTTCCCTTGTCCTCCTCCGTTCCGATGTTGACAAGCCCCACGCGGGGGTTGGGCATATCCATAAACCTCTGCATATAAACAGAACCCATAAGGGCGAATTGTTTTAAAAATTCGGGGGTGCATTCTGCGTTTGCACCCGAGTCAATCAGAAGATAGAATCCATCGCTGCTCGGAAGTACCGGGGCGAGAGCCGCGCGGCGGATTCCGGGAATTCGTTTAACTATGAGCGTTGCGCCCGAGATAAGCGCACCCGTGTTTCCTGCACTGACAAACGCATCGCCCTCGCCCTTTGCGGCGAGGTTAAGGCCAATGTGCATAGACGATTTTTTCTTGTGTCTGATAGCGGTGATAGGGTCGTCTTCGCCGCTGATTACTTCATCGGCGTTCACTATTGATATTTTGTCTCCGTTATAGCCGTTCTTTTTAAGCTCGGCTTCGATAAGCTCTTGCTTGCCGACCAGGACAAGCTCTATATCAAGCTTTTCTACACCCTCGATACAACCGCGGACGATTTCGGAGGGGGCGTTGTCGCCGCCCATCGCATCTACTATTATTTTCATTTATCATCAAGTCCTTTCCGTTTATTTAAAGGTTAAAAGGCTTCTGTTTTTCCACATATAATCCCAGCCGGAATAAATTGTCAGCAGAACCGCCGCTATTACCATAATAAGTGTTATAATGTCAAGAGTCCCGCTGAGCTGAGGAAGGTGTATTTCTGCCGCTGAAAAGACCATGACCGAGATAACTAAAATGAACTGAGATACGGTCTTTGCCTTGCCCCAAGGGCTTGCGGCAATAACCTTGTTCTCGCCCATTGCAAGGGTACGGATTCCGGTGACGAGAAGCTCGCGCGCGAGTATTACCATTACCACTCCTGCGTTAATATAATGTATATCCTTCTGAATAAAGCATATGAGAGCCGACATAATCAAAATCTTGTCGGCAAGCGGGTCCATCAGCTTCCCGAATGTAGTTATCTGATTGTATTTGCGCGCCAGCTTTCCGTCAAGGCGGTCGGTTATCGTTGCTGACGCAAAGACAATCAGCGCCGCATACAGCGACCATTCCTTGTCAATCAAATAAAATATCATAAATACAGGTATAAGAATAACGCGCAGAACAGTCAGCTTGTTCGGTGTATTCATAGCTTAATCACAGCCTTTCGGGTTATTATTCTTTGATTTTTATTCACACGCGTCACATTCGGCGCCGAAGAGATCATACTCCATCGCCTGTTCAACTCTGACGTTTACAAATTCGCCGGGAGTGAGCCTGCGGTCGGATTTAAAGAAAACCTTTCCGTCTATTTCCTCCGAATCGGCGTAGGTTCTTCCGTAATAGCTTTTTATAATCTCGTCTTTATCCTCAACAAGGACGCGTACAACAGAACCGATTTTTTCGGTGTTCTGTTCCTCGGCTATCTCTGACTGAATCATCATAATCAAGTCGCGGCGGCGTTCCTTTTCTTCATCATCGATTTGGTTGTCAAAGCTGTACGCGGGCGTATCTTCCTCGCGCGAATAAGCGAAGACGCCGAGCCTTTCAAAGCGAATCTTTCGCACGAAGTCACAGAGGTTTTCAAAATCCTCCTCGGTTTCGCCGGGAAAGCCGACAATCAGCGAGGTTCTGATAACCGCATCGGGAATCTCGCGGCGAATCCTTTCGATAAGTCCGACAATCTGAGCCTTATTTGTATGTCTTCCCATTTTTTTAAGGATTGTATCGCTTGAGTGCTGAATCGGGATGTCAAAATAGTTGCATAGCTTAGGTTCGGTTTTAAACACCTCTATCAGTTCATCCGATACAAGCTCGGGATAACAATAGTGAACCCTTATCCAATCCACACCGTTAACGGCACAAAGCTTTTTTAACAGTTCGGGAAGGTGGTACTCGCCATAGATGTCCTTTCCGTAAGCGGTGGTGTCCTGGGCGATGACAACAAGCTCGCGAACTCCGTCTTCGGCGAGCCTTTCGGCTTCGGATACAATATCTTCAATCATACGGCTTTTATACATTCCGCGAATTGACGGGATGACACAATAGGTGCAGTGGTTGTCACAGCCTTCCGCAATTTTAAGATAAGCGGTATACGACGGCGTGGTACGTATCCTCGGAAGGTTCTGTTCATCCGGATTGCCCGCTCCGCACCATAAGAGGTCGGTTTTGTCATTGTCAAGCTCCTTGATGACATCCGCGATTTTATCGTATTCGTTTGTGCCGATAACAGCATCGACCTCGGGCATCTCGGAAAGTATCTGTTCTTTGTATCTCTGAGCCATACAGCCGGTGACGATTAATGCCTTGCAGTTCCCGCCGTTTTTGTATTGCGACAGCTCTAATATACACTCGATAGACTCGTTCTTGGCAGAGTCTATAAATGTACAGGTGTTTACGATTATAACATCTGCATCCTCTTCGTTTTCAACTATTTCAAAGCCGTGCTCCGCCAAAATTCCGAGCATATGCTCGGCGTCCACCAAATTTTTTGAACATCCCAGGGATGCCAATGAAACCTTTTTTAACAATTTACATCTTCCATTCTATTTAAATCAGTTTATTAAGGCAAGGCAGGGAATATGCCCCGCTGTTAAAATTCGTTTTCAAAATCAAAGTCATATTTATCGAGACATCTTCGTATTTCGGAATACGAATATCCGCGCCGCGCAAGCCTCGCCTTAAGCTTTTCGAGTTCACGGCGCGAGGTTATTCCCTCGTTCAAGCGGCGGCTTTCAACATATTCGCACAGGGCGGAATATGTGTCGCATTCGTCGGCTTCAGCACAGACCCTTTCGACTATACTTTTTGCCACGCCCTTTCTGAAAAGCTCTTGCTTTATGCGATACATTCCCTTACAGCCGAGCCTGACGGATTCTTCAACATACGCTTTTGCATACGCCGTATCATCAAGGATGCCCGCGGCGGCAAATTCACACACTACCCGTTCGGCTGTTTCACGGTCTATTTTTTTTCTTAAAAGCCTGTCCTCGATTTCGTGACAGGTATACATCCGCGAACCGATAAGGTTTGCGGCGACGCGCTTTGCTTTATCATATAAATATGTATTTTGTGATTCTTCACACATACTTGTATCCCCGCTTTACTTTTTGGTTTTTGGCGGTTTGGCAAACGGAGTAATCGGAGTAGGCTCTATTTCGGCGCTTGAACGTATCGGCGGAAGCCCAGCCGCTTCACGAATCTTAGCGTCAATTTCCTCGCGCATTTCGGGATTGTCCTCCAAGACTTTCTTTGCGCTCTCTCTGCCCTGACCCAGACGTGTATCGCCATATGAATACCACGAACCGCTTTTTTTGATTATATCAAAGTCAACGCCGACGTCGATGAGGTTTCCGACAACCGAAATTCCCTTTCCGTACATAATATCAAATTCCGCTTCTTTAAACGGCGGAGCAACCTTGTTTTTAACAACCTTAACTCTTGTCCTGTTGCCGGTAAGACCGTCATCACCCTTGATTGTTTCGGCGCGGCGGACATCAAGACGAACCGAAGCATAGAACTTCAAGGCGCGGCCGCCCGTGGTAGTTTCGGGGTTGCCGTAGGAAACGCCAACCTTTTCACGAAGCTGGTTAATAAATATCGCGATAGTGTTTGAACGGTTGAGTACACTCGCCAGCTTTCTGAGAGCCTGTGACATAAGCCTTGCCTGAAGGCCGACGTGTGCGTCACCCATAAGCCCCTCAATCTCCTGCTTCGGAACGAGAGCGGCAACGGAATCGACAACAACCACGTCGAGTGCGCCGCTTCGGGTAAGCTGTTCCGTTATTTCAAGAGCCTGCTCGCCCGTATCGGGCTGTGATACGATGAGGTCATCTATATTTACGCCGAGAGCCTGAGCGTATATCGGGTCAAGAGCGTGCTCTGCATCGATAAATGCGGCAACGCCGCCGAGCTTCTGTGCCTCAGCCACTATATGAAGCGCAACGGTCGTCTTACCTGAGGATTCCGGACCGTATATTTCGATAATTCTTCCTCTCGGAACACCACCGATTCCGAGAGCGATGTCGAGGGCGAGAGAACCGGTGGGAACAGCGTCAATCTGTACATCCGCCTTTTCGCCGAGGCGCATAACCGAGCCTTTACCGAACTGCTTTTCTATCTGGCCGAACACACTGTCAAGCGCTTTCCTTTTTTCTTCATTCATTTATTTTCAACAGCCTTTCCGCCCACATTTATATAAAAATCGTATTATCCTGTTCGGTGGGCATAACAAGATATGATGATTAAATACCTTTTTACTTATATATTATAAATTACTCAAATTACGCTGTCAAGAATAATTTGAGTAATTTATAAATATTATTTAGAATTATTTTTTATCAGTTCACGCCTTACCGCGTCAAGAGCGTATAGGCTTGTGCGTTCCCGAATGGCATCGCGGCTTCCGTTTAAGAGAAGCTTTTTGCTCTCCCACAGACCGTCGGCACAGATTCCGATATATACAAGTCCTACTGGCTTTTCGGGAGTTCCGCCGCCCGGACCGGCAATCCCGGTAACGGACACGGCGATGTCAGCGTCCGCCGCTTCCCTTGCCCCGCGGCACATTTCAAGTGCCGTCTGAGATGAAACAGCTCCGTAACTTTCAAGGGTTTCATGGCTTACGCCGAGAATTTTTTCCTTTTGTTCGTTTGAGTATGTCACATAGCTGCAATTAAAACATTCCGACGACCCGGGAATTTCGGTTATCTTTTTCGCCAGCAGACCGCCGGTACAGCTTTCGGCGAAGGTAACCGTCTTTCCCTGCTCACGCAGGAGCTTAACGACCGTCTCCTGCATAGATGCGTCCTCGCCCTCGGCGTATACACAGTCGCCCAGAATTTCGCGAACCTTTTCTTCGAGAGGTTTAAGAAGCCTGTCGGCTTCTGATTCGGTTTCGGCCTTCGCGGTCAGCCGAAATTCCATTTCGCCGGTTTTGGCATACGGAGCGATGGTTGGGTTGGTCTGATTCTCTATCAGGGAATTCACCTTTTCCTCCGCGGCGGATTCGCCCACACCGAAGACCCGAAGAACCTTTGAGCGTATAACGCTGTCGGCGAGCTTTTCGAGATATGGCCGAACCTCGTTTAAAAGCATCGGCTTCATCTCGGACGGCGGGCCCGGAAGCATAATTATTGTCGCTTTATCGCTTTCGATTATTGCACCGGGAGCGGTTCTGAACTCATTTTTAAGAACTATACAGCCTTCCGGCATATCCGCCTGTTTCAGGTTGTTTTTCGGCATATACCTGCCCTGCTTCTCAAAAATTTCAATCAGCTTCCGTTTGCTCTCCTCGTGCGTCACACATTTAAGACCGCAGAATCGGGCGATGGTCTCCTTGCTCAAATCGTCCTTTGTCGGGCCGAGTCCGCCTGTGGTGATAATTCCGTCGGCGCGGCCGGCGGCAATTTCAAGAGCCTCACTGAGTCTTTCGGGGTTGTCGCCCACGACCGTCGTATAGTATACGTTCATACCCAGCTCGCTTAAAAGCTGACTTATATCCCTTGCATTTGTGTTGACAATCTGACCGAGCAGAAGCTCTGTTCCTATAGAGATTATTTCAAAATTCACGGTTTTACGCTCCCTTTTTGGATTTATTTGATGATGACAAGCTCCTCGTCCTCTATCGCCTTTGCCATCATGCCCTCGGGGTCGGTCAGAAGTTTCTCGGCCTCTTCGATTTCCGCGACAGAAGGCTTTGTCTTAGGATGTTTAGGTACGAATATCGTACAGCAATCCTCAAAAGGCAGGATAGAGGTTTCATAGGTGTCAATCTTTTTTGATATAGTTACTATCTCCTCTTTGTCCATTCCTATACACGGACGGAATACGGGCATATTTACCGCGTTGTCGGTTACGACAAGGCTCTCCATCGTCTGACTGGCAACCTGTCCTATGCTCTCGCCGGTAATGAGGGCGCTTGAACCGTTTTGAACCGAAATTTTTTCGGCAATCCTCATCATAAGTCTCCGCATAATTATAGTCAGATAATTCTTGGGGCATTTTTCGATTATATCAAGCTGAATCTCGGTGAAGGGAACAACATGAAGTCTGATTTCACCGGTGTATGCCGACATTATTCTTGCAAGGTCTATGACCTTTTCTTTCGCCCGGTCAGAGGTGTACGGATGACTGTGAAAGTGAACGGCTTCAAGCCTTACGCCGCGCTTTGCGATCATCCAGCCGGCAACGGGGCTGTCTATTCCGCCGCTTAAAAGAAGCGTTGCTCTGCCTGCCGTACCTATGGGCATTCCGCCGGCACCGCTGACCTTCTGAGTGAAGATATATGCCTCTTTTCTAATCTCGATTTGAACAAGAATGTCGGGGTTGTGTACATCCACGCTCAGACCGTCTGTGTTTTTAAGTATGACGCCGCCCATATGACGGCAAATTTGAGGCGAGTTCATCGGGAACTGCTTGTCCTCACGCTTTGATTCAACCTTAAAGGTCTTGCCTTTAATATCCATTTGTGAAAGACATTCAAGAGTCGTCTTCTCGATGCTTTCAATCGTTTTTTCACACTTTACCGCCGGGCAGATGTTGACTATGCCAAACACCTTTGAGAGCCGCTCAACGGCAAGCTCTGTGTCGGCGCTGTCCTCAAGGGGTTCTACATAGATTGTGGACTGCGACTTTCTGACCGAGAACTTGCCGAGCGGCGCAAGAGCCTTTGCGACATTGCTTATCAGCTGTCTCTCAAACATGGGGCGGTTGAGACCCTTTAACGAAATTTCACCGTATTTTAAAAGAATTATATCTGCTTTCATAGGTTTATCTCCTTGTAATTTAATTCATATTCAGCTTTCTCAGCCGTGTAACTATGCCGCATACGGCCGAAATCGTCCGGTCTATTTCATCGGCGGTATTATGCTCTGACAGGCTGAATCTTATGCTTCCGTCAATCATCTTTCGGTCAACGCCGATGGAGGTTAGGACATAGCTTGGTTCCTTTTTATGGCTGGAACAAGCTGAGCCGCTCGATACATAGATTCCCTCGCTTTCGAGCGAATGGAGAAGCACCTCAGAGCGTACCCCTCCGAACGAAATGTTCAGGATGTGCGGCGCACAGCATTCGGGGGTGTTGACCTTGACGTTATCAAGTCTTGAACATATGCCGCTTTCAAGCCGCTTGCGCAGAGCAGCCATATTTTTGGCCGACTCGGGAAGTCTATGATTACAGCGCTGTGCCGCAAGACCGAGACCGGCAATCCCGGGAACATTTTCGGTTCCGGGGCGGATTCCGTTCTGCTGACCTCCGCCAAAGAGTATCGGCGCGAGCTTCGTTCCCTTTCGGACATAAAGAACACCCGTTCCCTTCGGGCCGTGTATCTTGTGTCCGCTTATGCTTATCAGGTCTGCGCCGAGACCTTTGGCGGTACAGGGAACCTTACAATACCCCTGAACCGCGTCAACGTGCATATAAGCATTAGGACACTTTTCTTTGAGTATTGACGACATCTTTGCTATTGGCTGAACCGTTCCGATTTCGTTGTTGACGAGCATAGCCGTAACAAGAATCGTGTCGGGACGAATCAGCTCTTCGAAATCCGAGAGTATAACCCTTCCGTCGCTGTCAACGGGTACAAAGTCCACGACATAGCCCTCGTCCTCTAAGGAATAGAGCGTGTTGAGCGTTGCCGGGTGTTCAATCGGTGTAGAGATGATATGCTTGCCCCTCGCCGCAGAGCATATGCCTTTTATCGCAAGGTTATTTGACTCTGTTCCGCCCGACGTATAAAATATCTCGTCGGTTCGCGCACCCAGGGTTTCGGCTATTGCCGCTGTTGCCGCCTTAACCTCTTTCTCAGCGGCAATCCCCAGACGGTGAAGCGACGAAGGATTGCCATAGGTATTTCTCATCACGTCCGCAACCTTCTCGCACACGCATCTGTAAGGACGCGTAGTAGAACTGTTATCAAGGTATATTTCCATATATCATCAATTCCTTTCATATATCGGAAATTTAGAGTTTTGCACATAATTCACTAATTTATTATTGTAACATATTCGAGTTGTTTTTTCAACTGTTTAATCGACCAAAAGTAAATAAAATTTCTCCCCTTGTTATAATATGCACTACTCGTCCTTAAAGTGAAAGAATAAGAAAGTAAAAATTTTTAACAAATAAACAGCCAAAAATTCGGGAATATTATTGACAGTTTCACAAAAATATTATATAATAAATATGATAGTTAAAATTGTAAAAGAACATGGCGTCATTGGGCGGGACATAAGGGGTTCTGAGCAGACAAAGTCGTCTGTACGGGATATAAGTATCTCGCATAGATGCGGGCTTTTTAAAAAAAATTCTGCTGAAAAGTCTTAGTGTTTTGCCGTATGCAGAGCGGCAGGGAGGATAGCTTATGAATGAGCAAATGCAGATGAACAATGGTTACGTTTCTTCGACTGCGCCGGTTGGACAGTTGAAAACCAACAAGAGCTTATTAAAGTATGTCTTATTATCTTTAATAACCTTCGGTATTTACGGAATTGTTGTTATGTCCTCGGTGAGCAACGATATTAACGTTGTTGCGAGCAGATATGACGGCAAAAAGACAATGCATTATTGCCTTTTGTTATTCCTGGTGGGGCCTGTTACGTTTGGAATAGCGTATTTTGTTTGGTATCACAGGATTTCAAACAGAATCGGAGGCGAGCTTGCGAGAAGGGGCCTTCCGTATAGCTTCAGTGCATCGGATTACTGGCTATGGAACATTCTCGGCGCATTTATAGTCGTAGGACCGTTTGTTTATTATTATAAAATGTTCAAAGCGGTTAATATGATAAATGCAAATTATAACATTAACGGCTGATTATAATACATAGCTGTATTTATATTCGGTATGAGAACTGCGAAGCTTATCCCGACCCCGGCAAGGGCGGGGATGTTAAAAAGCCTGACGCGGAATAGAGCCGTTTGTTAAAAAGCCGCCTCCGAATGTTCGGAGGCGGCTTTTGGTGTGAGCCGATAAACCCCGATGGGCTTTTTTGCGTTTCTTTCAAATATTTATTCTATCGGCATTTGGCGGGTTTTCGTAACTCCAAGTTTAGTTGGCTGACATATATTCGCTCGGAGTCATATTGGTATACTTTTTAAACATAGTCGAAAAGTAATGATGGTCGTTAAAGCCTACCATATTGGAGACCTCAAATATTTTGTACCTATGCGTGTTCAGGAGTTCTTTTGCTTTTTCTACACGCACCATGTTGAGATAGTCCATAAGATTTTTTCCTGTCTCCTGTTTGAACAGCCTGCTCATATGCACGGTGCTGAGATAAACGTGTTTCGCAACGTCCTCGAGTGAAATATTGTTTTTATAGTTATCGTATATATATTTAATTGCTTTACGCACATGACGGGATGTGTTTGCAAAATTTAAGGCCGCAGTTGGGGAGATACGACTGTTTATTGACATATGAACTATTTCATTCAGTTCGCTTATGCTTTCACAATCATCAATCATCTGTTGGAGATTGGCGTCATAGTTGGCTTCTGAGCCGTTGACATAATCCTTGGAACGGAATTGATACAACCCCATCATAAGTTTTTTATAGTAGCTTTTAATAAACGACATATCATTTTCGAAAGTATTTATAATTTCAATAATTTTATTGACACAGTATTGAACGGATGAGACGTCACTATCATCGATTGCGTTGAAAAGGATGTTCTTAAGGGCAAGCAGTTCATAATGCGTTTCGCCGGATTTTTCTGATACTTCCAACATTTTCTTGTTTTGTATTGATTCCGCAGCACTCTTTATGACATTGATTAGCTCATCACGATGTATAGGTTTTAAAATAAGCGCATATACATCCTGAGCGATAGCTCTATAGGCATACTCAAACCGACGAAAGCCGGTTATAACAATAACCTTACTATCGCAATGAATATGAGTGAGCATATCGAGTCCGTCCATATCGG
>CADBUP010000019.1 GCA_902797885.1 uncultured Ruminococcus sp. | reverse complement strand
TCGGCGGAGTAAAAGGATAATACGATTATCGACAGAATATTGCTGAAAAAACAGCGTCACGGGGTGTTTCCGTGACGCTGTTTTAAATAGGTATGAGCGATCTCTTATTTTATATAGAAAACGAAACCAACATTTTCGGGCAGGGTAATATATAACCATTACCTTGCCCGTTTTGACCTCTGAAACCCTTTATTTTATGCGGTATAAAACGCTTAAAATGTCAACACATATCTCTAATCGTTTTAACAATATCTCAAATTGCCGTTTCCATAAAAATTTTTGCGTGTCACGATAATAAATCAACGCACTTTGATAAGGATCATGTGGGCGGAGCGGCAAAGCTTATTAAAAATATCGGAATAAGCCGAATTATCACACCCGATTATGACGGCGACTCCGCGGAATATAAGAGCTATCTCGCCGCGGCTGAAACAGCGGGGCTTACTCCTACTCGGCTGACGCAGAAGCTAACGTTTGTTTTAGACGATGTTCAGTTTGAGATATATCCGCCCGAGCAATCAAAATACGATGAAAGCGACAACGATTATTCTCTTGCGCTTCGTGCAATACACGGTGAAAACAAGTTTTTGTTTGCCGGGGATGCGGAGGAGGAACGGCTGTCGGAATTCAAAGACGAATTTCCGCTTTCGCATACGTTTTTAAAGGTTCCGCACCACGGCAGGTACAACGGATATACAAAGGAGTTTATAGATGCCGTTTCGCCTGAGCTTGTGGTTATAACCTGCAGCGAAAGGAACCCGCCCGATTCCGAAACCTTGTCCGTTTTGGATTCGGTCGGATGTCAAACCTTTTTGACAAAGAACGGAACAGCGAAATTTATAAGCGACGGAAAAATATCAGAGCAACACAATAAATTCTAATCAAATTTTAATCTTTAAATAATACAATAATGACAAGGAGCTGGTAAATATGCCGATAGAAGTATTTAATCGGTTTGAGCACAAATATCTGCTTGATGCTCAGACTTATGAAAAGGTTATTAAGGTTATGGATGAGCATATGGAGCTTGACAAATACAATTCAGATCACAAACCGTATACCATTACTAATATTTACTATGATACATTTGACGACTATCTTATAAGAAAGTTGCTGTCGAAACCCGAGTATAAAGAAAAGCTTCGGCTTCGGTCTTATGGGGTTCCGACATTGGACACAAAGGTGTTCCTCGAAATAAAGAAGAAGTATGCCGAGATAGTAAACAAACGCCGAACGGTTCTCACCCTTGATGAGGCATATGAATTTATTCGGACGGGTAAGCCGCCCATTTTAAAGGAGTATATGAATGAACAAGTTTTAAATGAAATAGCATACTTCCTTTCGTTTTATGAGTTATCGCCAAAGCTGTACCTTGCATATGACAGGGTTGCCTATTTTGAACAGGGAAATCCCGACCTGAGAATCTCGTTTGACAGCAGTATTCGTTCAAGGCGATATAATGTCGGGCTTGAAAAGGGCGATTACGGAAGCTTGCTTTTAAACGACGGCACATATCCCATGGAGGTAAAGACCTCCCTTGCGAAGCCGCTTTGGCTGACGCATATGCTATCCGGACTTAATATAAAGCGAAGCAGCTTTTCTAAGTACGGAAACTAATTTAAAAACAGCGTATCGGCGCCGCCAATCGAAGCGGCGGCGGTTTAAAAGTTATTTATGGAGGAATAAAAGATGGATACTTTATTTAATTCGATTTTAGCCAACACATCGTCAGAGCTTTCGGTCGGAGCAGCGATTGTAACAATGCTTTTTGCGTTGGCCCTGGGCGGAATAATTACACTTACATATCGGCTGACGCAGGACGAAATGGTTTATCAGAGAAGCCTTGCGGTGACGCTTTTTATGCTTCCGGTCATACTCGCGGTAATCATTCTCTTTATAGGAAGCAATATAGCGAGGGCGTTTTCGCTTGCGGGGACGCTTTCAATCATACGCTTCAGAAGCAACCCGGGGGATGCAAAGGATATAGGCTTTATCTTTTTTGACATTGCGTCGGGGCTTGCCTGTGGGGTCGGACTATATGGCTACGGAACGCTTTTTGTAATCGTGCTGTGCACGGCTCTGATTATAATCGAAAGGTCGGGACTGTTCAAAACGAGGAATACACAAAAGACGCTTAAAATCACAATTCCTGAGGACTTGAACTATCAGGGGGCATTCGATGATATCTTAAATAAATATACAAAGAAATATTCGCTCTTAAGCATACGAACCACCGACCTCGGATCTCTTTTTCAGTTGAATTATAATATCTCGGTCGGCTCGGGTATAAATGAGCAGGAATTTTTAAATGAGCTTAAAGCAAAAATCTCACCTTATGTCAAGAATGATACAACATCGTTTTATATCCGAAGAGCTTGGAATGAAAGTCGGCTGGGATGATGCCGGTCAGCTTGTGACTATTACTTCAAAATAACTTTTTTGACAGTCTTAGGGGGCGGCTTGCCGCCCCCGGAGCGTGTCGATAAACTCTGATAAACGAAAAATTTCATTTTAATAAAACGCCGTCCCCGGATTCCGCCATGTCTGTCTCCGCTGTCCGCTCCGGTCGGCGATAAGCGGTTGCCACCGGCAACCATCGCCGCGGCGGCAAGGAAATGAAATTTTTCGCGT
>CADBUP010000018.1 GCA_902797885.1 uncultured Ruminococcus sp. | reverse complement strand
GGCGGAGAGGCAGAGATTCGAACTCTGGGTGCTTTCGCATCACTAGTTTTCAAGACTAGCTCCTTAAACCACTCGGACACCTCTCCGTACTAGCAAGTCGCACACTTCAAATGCGACTAATATAGTATATCATTTATTTTTGTATTTGTCAAGTAATTTTATCAATTTTTTTTGTTAAATTTGTTGAATTGTCAATGATGAGCGATACCATTCGCAAAAATAAAATATATTGCTCCTATTTTCCCTCTGTCAAGGTAAAACAGCAACGGTTTTAACCGAAATAATTCTTTCAGCAAAAACACAGCCGTCGCCCCTAACTCGGGCTGCGGCGGCTGTTTAAATTATACAAATATAATTTATAAGTATTTTTTAACTTTATCCATTATCGGATAAAGGATGGCGAAAGCCGCAACGCTCATCAGCCATTGAAGCGGTGATGAAATAAACACATTAAGAGCCGCAGCAAATCCGTACATAAATATCTCGGGTATAAAATAACCGACTGTTACTATAAACAAATCAATTACTGCGGTAACAGCCACACGTGCCGGAGCAAATTTATGTTGGTACAAAAGCCTACCCGTTACATAACCCATAATGGCCTTAACAACAAGTGTAATGGGAATATACACCGGATAACCCGACATCAAATCCGCCAGGGCATGACCCACACCGCCGACGATTGCCCCCGCAATAGGGCCGAAGAACGCCGCCGCGATATAAATTACGCTGTCTCCGAAATGCACATAGCCGGTCGCCGTAGGGAAGTGCGGAAACATCGTAAGAACCGCCGCAAGCGCGGTAAACATTGCTATTCTGACTATCTTCTTTGTTTCTGTGTCCATAACTTTCACCTCTTATAATTATTTTGAACTATGCTTTTTCTTTTCTTCTTCAAGAAGCTGTTCAACCTCTTCTTTTGTTCTGATACTGAGGAAGGAAAACGGCTTTGTCAAGGATTTTTCGATAAGTTTAATTCCTTCATCATACCTGCCGAGTTCAATAAGAACCCGTCCGCAGCCGTAATATGCCTCGGGGAAATGCGGCTCAGGATCACGGCTTAAAAGCTCATCATACAATTCAGCCGCCTTTTCATATTCACCGCAAATCGCATAACAATCCGCAAGGTTATCGGTAATTATATTGTCATCCTTATTATAGTCATATGCCTCTTCATTAAAGCGCCTTGCCTTATCGTGATTGCCGCTCAGATTATACAGAATACCTAAGTTCTGATAAATCTGTGTATTCTTATATCCGCTTTCAACAACCTCTTCAAGCTCTTCTATCGCCTCGTCAAGGCTTCCGCTCTTCCAGAGGGTAAGGGCTATAAGGTTTTTAAGCTGATTTCTCTTTGCACTTCCTCTCGCGGTAAGCGGCAGGATTCCTCTCAGCTGAACATTTGCTTCCTCCACAAAACCACAGCGAAGAAGGACATATCCGTATAGCTCTTTGTTTTCAACGCTGAGGTTTCCTACCTTATCGGCTATTCTGAATATCTTCAGCGCGCCTTCGTTATCACGTTTATTAAATTTCAGTTTTGCAAAAAAAGCAACAATGTCCGCTCTCTTTATTACTATGGCTATCAGTATAATACACAGAATTATCCGCCATAAATCCATTCCGAATATTTTCATCAGCTTTACCGTCCTTTAATATAAGTTATTTACCGTTCTCGGATAAGGAAGAACGTCACGGATATTCCCCATACCCGTCAGATACATAATCGCTCTTTCAAATCCAAGGCCATAACCCGCGTGCTTCGTTCCGCCGAAACGCCTTAAATCAAGATAATGAACATAGTCCTCTTCCTTTAAACCGAGTTCCTTCATTCTTGCTTCAAGAACGTCCATACGTTCTTCTCTCTGGCTTCCGCCTATAATTTCACCGATGCCCGGAACAAGACAATCCATAGCAGCAACCGTCTTTCTGTCATCGTTAAGACGCATATAAAAGGCCTTTATATCCTTAGGATAGTCGGTTACAAAAATCGGTTTTTTAAAGACTTCCTCCGTAAGATAACGTTCGTGTTCGGTCTGGAGGTCACAGCCCCACTCGACCGGATATTCAAACTCCTTGCCGCTGTTTTCAAGAAGCTCAATCGCCTTTGTGTATGTCACCCTTCCGAAATCGTTTGACACCACGTTGTGAAGTCTTTCGAGCAGGCCCTTGTCCACAAAGCTGTTAAAGAATTTCATCTCCTCGGGGGCGTTCTCAAGTACATAATTTATTACGTACTTGAGCATATCCTCGGCAAGCTCCATATCATCTTCAAGGTCAGCAAATGCAATCTCGGGTTCAATCATCCAAAATTCCGCCGCGTGCCTTGTGGTGTTTGAATTTTCCGCACGGAAAGTCGGGCCAAAGGTATAAATATCGCCGAATGCCATAGCAAAGTCCTCGCCTTCAAGCTGGCCGCTTACGGTAAGCGAACTCTCGCGTGAGAAAAAGTCTTTTGTATAATCTACCTTTCCGTCCTCGGTTTTCGGAACATTCTGAAGGTCAAGCGTTGTCACGCGGAACATCTCACCCGCACCCTCACAGTCGCTTCCCGTAATAAGCGGGGTATGCACATAGACAAAGCCGCGCTCATTAAAGAATTTATGGATTGCATAAGCGGTGAGCGAACGAACGCGAAAAACCGCCGCGAATGTGTTTGTTCTCGGTCTGAGATGCGGAATTGTACGCAGATACTCAAACGAGTGACGCTTCTTTTGAAGCGGATATTCAGGGGTGCTTGTCCCCTCAATCATAACCTCTGTTGCCTTAACCTCAAACGGCTGTTTAGCATCGGGTGTAAGAACAAGTGTACCCTTTACTCTAAGCGCCGAGCCGACATTCAGCTTTGAAACCTCGGCATAGTTTGAAAGGCTGTCCGCTTCAATCACGACTTGCAGATTCTTAAAATATGAGCCGTCGTTAAGCTCAATAAACCCAAAGTTCTTTGAGACGCGAAGCGTCCTCACCCAACCGTTAACCTCTACCTCTGTTCCGTCACAGGGCTTGCCTGTAAACAACTGTTTTATCTTCATTTTTATCCCCCAATCCTTAATTTTTATTATTTATATTCCTTAACCAGCTCGGCTCTTGCATAGCCGCGGCTGTATTCGACATCCGATATATAAAAACCTCGTCCGTAATAAAATCTGATAAGCGCCGTAACCTTTGAACAGGTGTGAAGCTTTAAGATTTTGACGTTGTTCTCCTTCATAACCTTGTCCACTACCTTCATCAAAATCTTGCCTATGCCGTTGTTGCGGTTACTGCTCGCCACCGCAAATCGGCTTAAATATGCTTCATTATCGGGAAGAAGCTCGATTCTTACCGCTCCGACCGGCTCATCATCTATACGAACAACAAAGACGTTCTTTGTTTCTATATCATGCCTTATATCATCATACGTTTCCGTCAATGCCTCTATATTATAATCAAGCCCGGCCATCTCACAATACTTTAAAAAAGCGTCATGAGTAATCTTGTGTATCGCCGGTATGTCCTCTTCCGTCGCCGACTTAACCTCAAAAGCGTAAAAACTGTTTTCCATTTGTATCACTTCCGTTTAAAATTTTCGCCTTAAAATTTTCGCCGAATTCTTTAACTCATTCCGTTAAATCTTGCCCATAACCGCGGCAAGAACAGCTTTCTGTGCGTGCAGGCGATTTTCGGCCTCATCGAAGATTACCGACCTCGGCCCGTCTATTATATCTTCAGTAACCTCATAGCCGCGGTAAGCCGGCAGGCAGTGAATAAATATGCTGTCGTCCTTTGACTTTTCAAAAAGCTCAGAATTAATCTGATAATCCTTGAAGATTTTAATTCTCTCTGCCTTTTCGGCCTCCTGACCCATACTTACCCATGTGTCGGTGCAGACAACATCGGCGTCGGTCATTGCCTCAACCGGGTCATATGTCACAACAATTTTACTTCCCGTTTCCTTTGCATCTTCTTTAGCATTTTGAACTATCTCAGAGTCAGGCTCATAACCTTTAGGCGTCGCAACGGATATGTCCATTCCCGCTTTAGCACAGCCGTAAAGAAGCGAGTGCGCCATATTATTTCCGTCGCCGATATAGGCAAGCTTCAGTCCTTCAAGTCTGCCCTTATGCTCATATACAGTCATCAGGTCAGCCATAACCTGACATGGATGCAAAAGGTCGGTAAGTCCGTTAATAACAGGTACGCTTCCGAATCTTGCAAGGTCTAAAACATCCTGATGCGCATAGGTTCTTATCATAATTCCGTCAACAAACCTGCTCATTACATTGGCTGTATCATAGATACTTTCACCCCTGCCGAGCTGTATATCATGCGAACTTAAAAAAATCGGATAACCTCCCAGCTGGTACATTCCCGTTTCAAACGAAATTCTTGTCCTGGTCGATGACTTTGTGAAAATCATACCGAGAACCTTTCCTCTCAAAATCGGATGGGGAATTCCCTGCTTGGTTTCTTTTTTAAGTCTGAAACCCAAATCCATAAGATGTTTGAATTCATCTGTCGTAATATCGTGAATACTTATAAAATGTTCAAGGCTCATTGTAAAAATCCTTTCTTAAAATGTATTTCTTTATGTAATATCAGGTTAGGCAAGCACCTCTCCGAGCGCCCCTATAAAGCCGTCTATGTCACTCTTCGTGACTATCAGCGGCGGAACAATTCTGAACACCTTTGTTCCTATCGTTCCGACAAGATAACCCTTTTCGCGCATCTCAGCACCGGCGCTCTTTGCGATTTCATCCTTAAATTCTATTCCTATCATAAGCCCCGCTCCGCGGACCTCAGCAATCTTTCCGCTTGTTTCCGCCAGCTCGTTCAGCTTTTCAAAGAAGTATGTGCCGACCTCTCTCGCATTGTCTATCACACCGCCGTTCAGCATTTCGTCGATTACCACACAGCCCGCCCGCATAGCAAGCGGGTTTCCGCCAAAGGTTGTACCGTGATCACCGGGAACAAACGCATCGGCGAACTTTTGCTTTGCCGCAAAGCCGCCGATGGGAACCCCACCACCGAGGCCCTTCGCCATCGTAAAGATGTCCGGCTCAACCCCATAATACTGATGCGCGAAAAGCTCGCCGCACCTTCCTATACCCGTCTGAATCTCATCAGCGATAAATATTATACCCTTTTCCTTACAGATTTTAACTATCTCTGTCACATATTCGCGCGTCATCGGATGGACGCCGCTTTCACCCTGGATAAGCTCGACCATTATCGCGGCAGTCTTATCGGTAACCGCCCTTTTAAGCGCGTCCGTATCATTTATCTCAACATGAATGAATTTTTCAAGAAGAGGCTTATATGGTTTTTGATACTTTTCCTGGCCCGTTGCCGCTACCGTTGCAAGCGTCCTGCCGTGAAAAGAATTTTTCAAAGTAATAAATTCAATCCTTTCAGGCTGACCCTTCATCACAAAATATTTTTTTGCGAGTTTGATAGCGCCTTCGTTTGCTTCCGCACCGCTGTTACAGAAAAAAACTCTGTCGGCGCAGGTATTTTCCACAAGCGCCTGCGCAAGCCTTGCCTGTGACTCTCCGTAATAAATATTCGACGTATGAATAACTTTCGTAACCTGGTCGCAAAGTTCACGTGTCAGGCGTTCATGACCATAGCCAAGACAATTTACCGCGATTCCGGCAAAAAAATCTTTATAGACCTTTCCGTCTGTTGCGGTCAATTCGATTCCATTCCCTTTCGTGAAACAAAGCGGCGTCCTGTCGCCAAATGTATTCATATAATACTTTCTGTCAAGTTCTCTTATCTCGCTAAGCGTCATTTTTCCATCCCGTTTCTATTTAATATTAATTAATAATTATACTATAAAGTGCGTCAAAACGCAAGGCTTCCACCGCATATACTCACAAAAATATGCTCCAAAATTTCACGGATATTTTATGCTTTCGTACCTTAATATGACTAATAATGCTCATTTCGGCCTTTTTATTTCCCGAATAAAAAATTTTTTAAAAAAATTTTTTATTATAAAATTCAAATATCTTGTTGCCGGAAAATTTTTATTCAACAACATTTGGTGTAACACAAAAAAATCCGAACATTTTGCCGATTTTTTGCCAAAATTAGGTGTTGAATTCTTTTGCGTTTTCTGTTATTATTAATGTTACAAACATATTACAAGATAATTCTGCGGCAAACCGTTCGTACCGGTTCCGCAGATTCTTTGTCTGTAAAAAACCAGACTATAATATACTTCATTTGTTTCCGCCTTCGCGGAAGCAGATATTTTTTGAGTTTGACCGGAGGTACGGAAGTGAAAGAAATAACAGAAATATGGGAAAGCGTTTTAAAACAGATGGCGGAAGAAATTTCGGCGGTTTCGTTTGATACTTGGATAAAACCGATTAACCCCGTTGCGGTAACCGGGAACGAAATAACCCTGTCCGTCAAAAGCGCTCTGAATAAAAATATGGTGATGACAAAATTCCGATCTATGATAGAAAGCTGTCTTGAATATGCGGCGGGGAGATCGTTTGAATTAAATGTTATTATAGAAGACAATAATCCGGAGATTAAGGAACCCGTTTCCGAACCGGAAACGGGTTCAATTCAGCAGAGCGCGCTGAATCCGAGATATTCTTTTGAGAACTTTGTTGTGGGAGAGAATAATAATCTTGCATACGGCGCGGCCCTCGCCGTTGCCGACTCACCGGGCCGGAAGTATAATCCCCTGTTTCTCTATGGCGGAAGCGGACTGGGTAAGACCCATCTTCTTCAGGCGATAGGCAACAGATTTAGTGAGCTTTATCCCGGAAAGAGAGTCCTTTATACCACAAGTGAGAAATTTACATATGAGCTTATAAACGCTATCCGAGAAAAGACAAATCAGGATTTCAGAAATAAGTATAGGACCGTTGACCTCTTACTTGTTGACGATGTACAGTTTCTCGCAACAAAAGAGCTTGCGCAGGACGAATTCTTTCACACATTTAACGCAATCTATGATGCGGGAAACCAAATAGTATTGACATCTGACCGCCTTCCCTCCGAAACTCCGCATCTTACCGACAGAATAAAAGGACGGTTCTCGATGGGCTTGCTTGCCGACGTTCAGCCGCCTGACTATGAAACAAGAATGGCCATCCTCAAAGCGAAAATCGAAGATGAATACTTCACCTTTGATGAAGAAATTATCGAATATGTGGCTAATAACATTCGTTCAAACGTCCGTGATTTAGAGGGCGCGGTAAAACGTATTCTCGCATATGCGGGCATAGAACGCACAAATACGATTTCAATAGAGCTGGCACAGAAAGCTCTTAAGGAAATTATTTCGACCCTTCCAAAACGGAACATAACCATCTCGGTTATAATAGACGAGGTTG
>CADBUP010000017.1 GCA_902797885.1 uncultured Ruminococcus sp. | reverse complement strand
ATTTTGGAGTAAATTTTGAGGTTTACACAAAATGAGGGATTGCCCCTGTCTGTGGTTTCACACGGGCACTCTTACGAAAAATGGGTGTGCGGACATATTCTTGGATGACTTATTATGATGAAATTTTGTTGGTTGTTTAGAGAAACATATATTATATACCATTATATTCCTGTTTCTGCAAAACAATAGTTATCGTCCCAATCAGGCTCGGGGTTGCTGTTCCATATACAAGGCTCTTTAAAAAATGCTGAAGGCCCAACGGCATAGCATTCGCCGCATTTCGGGCATGTGAGATTTTTTCTGTAAATTAGATTTCTCTATGACAAAATATCTGTTTTTAGTGGGCTTGATATTCGTCCTTAAAAACAAAACTCCACGGGATTCCATTCCTCGAAAGTTGGGGCTCATCCGTAAAAAAGCCCTTGAAACTATTACCATATTTTTTATAATACGGCTCATAGGCCGCTTTAATAAATTCCTTTACTGCATTTTTATCTAAGATGTCTGTATAAAATGGGTTTATATCAAAGTAAAACCAATGGCTTCCGTTTTTACATATTATATTTTCAGCAGGGACTTCTTCGGTCATACGTAAGTATTTTTGCTGAAAGTCAATACCCATTCCGTTCACTATTCCGTTTCCGAAGCTACTGGGCCAGCCATTTTCGTCATAAGCCCAGGGACGCATACCACAGTCATTTGCAGAAGATATTGCGGACTTTACGTTACTGAACCATCCGTCGCTCATATATGATGTCTGCAAACCGCCGCGGGCGTGCATAAAAAATCCGCCCATACCTACGTTATCCATTTTATGTACCTGTTTGGACGTTTCTGTGGGGTCAAGCTTTTCATTCCAGCTCCAAAACGGAATAGGTCTGTATTTTTTAGGTATATTTTGAAAATTCATAATCTCCTCCATTTGTTTAGCTCATAGCAATATCGATGTTAACATCACCTTGGAATAAGTTTAAATTAATGTCAAATTCGTTTTTATCGTTAAGAATGCCGTCGTTAAACAGCGTGATGCTTGAGAAAAGGTCAGAGCATGCTGTTTTAAATGCCTCTGACATTTCTTTGTGATTTGCTTTGAAAATCGGTAATATATTATTCATTGGTTATCTTTATATTAAATTATATTTTCGTTAATACATTTTTTAAATTATCGCAGCAACTGTTTACTATAAGTTTTTAAACAATATCTTAAACAAAGCCGCAGTGTTGCCTCGCGGTAAAGTAACTTTTATACCATTTTTAAAAATAGATGCATTATATTCCGCTAAATACGGATAGAGCTTTTTGCATTCCGATACTTGTCCGTACTTTGAAAGGTCAATCTCTTTATTGTCATTGTCATCATTTATCTGCCAAACGGCTAAATACATCTCGTTCTTGTTTTGTAAACCAAAGCATTGTATGCCTGTATCGCTTATTCTAAATGTCCCTTTTGGGTATACCGGATACGATAACGGTATGTCTGACCTGATGCTTTTATATACGGCTACAGCGTCCTTGGCAAGGCGTGTGTTAAATTCGTCAAAAGCGTCGGGTCTGCCCGCCATACACATAAGTCCCATCATTGAGTTCACCATATTAAATATTGTTTGCTTACCGTCTTTAAAGGAGTCAAGCTCCTTATCGGTGAAGGCGTATATATCTCTGTTTTCAAAACGTGTCGGGTACGGATAAGACCAGATTCCGCCTTTTTCAGGAGGAATACATGCAAGGCTGCCTGATAGAATTGACGGAAAGCACGTATATACCTCCTGATCCGAAATTGATTGCAAATGAAAGTGTGACAATGTTTCTCCGTCACTACGCATTGCCCCGCTGCCGCAGTTTTCAATAATCAAATCAGGGTATTTTTTTATTATTCGGTCGATAAAAGCATAAAAGGAATTTGTGTTGTCGATAAGTGATTGGCTTAATGACTCTGTGCCGTCGGCACCGATGCCGACCGACTGGTTATAATCATTCTTTATGTAACGAACTCCCATATCATAAAGCTTGTCAAAAACTTTTTCGATTCTGTTTTGAACGTTTTCACGCCTGAAATCAAGAAAAGCACGGCTGCCGCCTATTATATTTCCGCGGCGCACAAGCAAATCCTCTTTTATGTATGAATCGGCGTTAGCGGCGCAGGCTTCAATCTCAAGCCAAATCCCGAACCGCATACCGAGACGGTGTGCATGTTCGATTATGCCCGAAAGTCCGTACGGAGCAAATATCTCATCGTTGATGTTCCAGTCCCCAAGTGCCTTTTCATTAGGTAATGTAATGCGTGAAAACCAGCCGTCATCAACACAAAAAATCTCTGCTCCCAAATCCGCCGCAGCGTTCATAAGAGGCAGAATTTTTTTCGGTGACGGATCTGCCCAGCTTGCATTCATATAGTTGTTAAAGCATACGAGAGGATAATCATTTTTGAATTTAACTTTTGATATCTTCCTTTTGTATTTTATGATTTCGGCAACGGCATCGTCAAATCCGCCGTCTATTGAACCGAAGACAGCTGTCGGTGTTTTTATCTCATCGCCCGGTTCAAGGTGTGCGTGCCACCCACCGTTTTTTTCGCACATACAAGAGGCAAATATGTATAGATTTTCTTCTGTATTCCTATTGATTTCGGTACCGATTTCAATGTACCAGCCAGTTCCGCCGCATTCAAGCTCAAAATAATGCATGGTTAATGTTTCGGTATCTTCTATGATAATAATAGGAAAGTATTTGTCCGTTGACCATGAACCTATTGATTGAAATATAATGCGGGAATTGTTGTCATGCCCGTCAAAGGTCTGATATAGACCCAAATCCTCGAGCGGGGAGCAACGCCATTGCCCTTCGCCCAGCCAGCAGTTTAAACAATAATGAACCATATACTTTCCCTTGGAAAACCATGGCCTTTTACCGTTATTTGTAATCTCAACGACTGCCGATGAAACGGTTGTGACGTCCGTGGTATTGCCGGAAATATTTCTTAAAGCCGTATAAGCTCTGACGGTGTTTCCGTAATACTTTTTGTAAATGCTTATTTCTATTTTCTTATCCTTGGATAAATACTTGTCACATGCGGCATCGCTTTTTTTTTCGATTCCCGGGGTTGCACGAAAGACCGTGGGACTTTGTGTGCTGTCGGTTAAAACACAATACTTAATTTTGTTTGTCAATTCATATCACCTTCTTTAATTTTTGATAGTATAGCATGTTTTTTTTATAATGTCAGCAAGTAAACCCCAAAAAGAACAAAATGCGGCATAATATGAACAAACGTTATATATTTCTGATTTGAAACGTGTTATATTATAAATAGATAGTGACAAAAACATTATCAAATTATTCGAAGGAAGGTTTTTATTTATGAAGAAGCTTAAAAAGGTTTTAGTATCGGTGCTGACATTTGTAATGATGGCGTCCATGATAAGCGTATTTGCGACCGGCGACGGTTCGGCGTCGCGGTATCCGGGTGCAGACAGTTACAATACAGGTTTTGACCTACAAACAAATGACACGGTAGGGGAATATAGAACACAAACCCCACCGGAGCATCTTTTTTATGTGGACGGAACACCTTTCATCTTGCTTGACACGGATTCTGACGGAAATTATTTTGTAATGTGTCAGTATACAAACGGTAATAACGCCGAAGAATGGCCGTTAGTAATACCGGAAGGTGCGGAGGATACTTATGAGGTAAGAAAGTTTAATCCAAGTAATGACAAAAATATTGCATATACAATAAATAGTAACATTCAAAAATATGTTCCGTCATCAGAGATGCGTAATCAAATAAAGGAGACGGAATGGAATTTTGCGGCGAATGTAAACGATGCAAATGCATCACATACCGCGGCATGTAAGCTCGCGCTTCCATCCGTGACAGAGTTCAAAACGTATTTTGACAAAATAGGTTTTACTGCGGATAACCTTTTTCCGCAGGTGGATTGCGGTATGGCAACAAGAGATTTGACATACCGTGAGGATGCGGGGACGGATAAGTATTATCCGCTGAGGATGGGCAGATTCGATAAGTATGCTATATTTGGCGCTGACAAAAGTTATAATAATAAGTTTGGCGTGGTTCGCCCGGTATTCTTTTTGGATAAGGACTTCTTTAAAGCTGCAAGATGTGACGTTGATACTTTGGGTGCAGATGCTAAAGCGGAGATCAAAAAGTATTCGTTAAACGATTTGGTTAAAACCTATTCAAAGGAAGATCTTATTGCGCTCGGATATGATGAAGATGCTGTAGACAACGCGGCGGACAGAACATTGATATCAGGATATCCTACGGCGGATCCATACGCGGCGCCATACTCCGGTGATTGGAAAATAGGAAATATAGGTACAGCTGAAACTGTAACTCCGGCGGCGAACATTCTTAAGATTGGTGACAAAGATTATGTTTACCTTGACGTCGACAAAGACGGAAATATGTTTGTTATGGCAAAAGATGTTATATCAAAACCAACAGGTTTTCAACCATATACTTCCGATGCGGCTGGAGATAAAAAACTGTATGATGCATCCAACGATAAGAGCCTGGCATACGAGATTAACAGTAAGGATTATATTGAAAAAGCGGTACCGGATGTCACTCTGCAGCAATATATGATGGACTATAACTGGTATACAGAGACAAACAAAGACGCGCCGTATTCCACAAAGGCTAAACTTGCAGCGCCGTCCGCGACAGAAATAGAGAAATACTATTCAAAGCTCGGTGAATGGTACACTCCGTTTGATATGGCGAATGGTTATACAAGAACTCCTTCATATAAAGATGGTGATATTGACGGATATAAGACTATTTGGGTTAATAGTACCGAAAAAAATGATGCCGGCGGATATAATCTGCAGTTTAATAGTAATATGACCGCAGCTTTCCAGAATATTCGTCCTGTTTTCTTTATAAAAAAGGATTATTTCAAGGATATTAAGCTTACAGATATTGAGAATCAAGGTGAAAATGTAAAACGTTTTATACGTGCATCTTTCTCGAAGAGTGAGTTAAGTGGTCAGGGTTATACTCCCGACGAGCTTAAAAAATTAGGATATGCTGGAAAACCGAACGCAAAGGATGTAAAGGCTTCGTGTGCTGCGTATGGTGCGTATTCGGCGGGACATACGCTTAATGCTGAATACACGTTTGTTCCTGATTCGGATCAAAATATGGCTGAAAAGAAAGACGGTGTGCAGTATAAGTGGTACATTTCAGATACGGCAGACGGACAATATACCGAAATAAACGGTGCAACCTCGGTAGAATATACCTTGAAGCATGAGGATATCGGAAAGTTTATCAAGGCTGGCGTAAAGACTGCAAACTATGATGAAACGTCGGATGGTTACGTTCTTAGCAATGCAACCCCCAAAATAGCCAAAGAGGCGGATTTGATATTCGAATCAGTAACTCTTTGTGATGCCAAAGGAAATATTGTCACAGATATAAATGGCGAGAACAGCCTTACGGTAAAGTTTAAGATAAACAACACAACCTCGCAGTCTCTTGAAAAGTATATAATTCTTGCTGTTTATGACGGTGACAATGTATTAAAAGCATGCAACCCGGAAAATAAAGAAATTACTGTGGGCGAGGGAGAATACAGCGTATCCTTAGATGGCTTTGAAGCAAAGAACGGCTGGAGGGCAAGTGTTATGCTTTGGGATGATATGATATCAATAAAACCGTGGTTTGGCAAGATTTTTTAATTCGGGCATTTAAAGAGGTATTTTGATAACAATATATCAGAGTTAACAGATGTTGCGGAGTGTAGATTTTTCGCCTGCGACAATGCTAATAGACGGTAAAATGACGGGAGAAATATTATGTGGAGTGTTAAGAGGAGTGTTATGATAAAAAAAGGACTATCGTTATTTGCAATATTAATTATGACAACTGCAAGTGTTTGGGCGGCGGATTTTGAAATAAACACGGAATATAAAAACGGCACGGTTACTCTCAGCGGAACTATAGACGAAGCAAGGGTGAATAAGCTTGTTTCAATAGATATAAAGTCCGCGGATAACAGGAATGTGCATTTGGCGTTTGCCAATACCGATGATATGGGTGAATTTAGCTATTGCTTTAAACCGGCGGACGAGAACGGTGACGAGTTTAAGACGGAAACATATACCGTTAGGGTCGGCGCAGCAGGCCTTGATAAACCTATCGAAAAACCGCTTGAATATTCCTCGCCCAAGCAAATAGAGGCATTGATAAAAGAACTTCATGCGGTTGATACGGAGGATAAAGGCGAAGACGAGACTGCGGCTGAGCTGTTAAAGATATTTGACGGGAAGCTCAAGTTCTTTGATGTAGATGATAAGTATTATTATAGATTGTCAGAGGAGCAAAGAAAGAGCATATGCGCCGCCCTGATCGGAAAGACCGGAAGCTTTGATGAAATCTCATCGGCGGCTGAAAAAGCTTATGCGATAGTGCTTTTGAATACGATAACAAAAGATGAAGTCAAAGAGGTCTTAAGTGAGTATGAGAATATATATAAGCTGCAGAACATTGACATCTATAACGAATATAAAAGTCTATCAAATACCGACAGATTTGACGAACTGTTTTTGAAATTTGATTTTAAGAATGAAGATAATGTCAAAAAGGCCTTTGCCGAATCGACGCTTCTTTCTAAGATTGCATCTGCACAGCCGGGCGAAATAAAAAAGCTGTTTTCAACATATGAGAGTGACTTCTCGTTCAGTCTGAGTGAATACGAAGAGGCGGATATCGATAAAATTGCATATGGGATTGCCGGAAGGTTCTATGCTTCAATGGATGAGCTTCGGAAAGCCGTTGACAGCTTGATTTCAGAATCGAATAATCAGAATAATCAGAATAATGATAAAAATCGGAACAGCGGCGGCCGGAGTGCAAGTGTTTCCATAAAGGGCACGAGCCCTCAAAATACGCCTCAAGAAGATATTGAACGGTTTTCCGATTTAAACGGTTTTGAATGGGCAAGGTCTTCCATTGAAGAAATGGCGAAAAGAGACATAATATCCGGTGTAGGCGATAATCGCTTTGAACCCGGCAGGGTGATAAGCCGTGAGGAGTTTGTTAAAATTGTATTGTGCGGATTCGGATTATATGATGACGCGGATTACAATGAGATAAGCTTTGATGATGTTTCGAAAGACGATTGGGCTTATCCGTATATCAAATGCGCATATGCGAAGGGCGTTATAAAAGGCGTATCCGATACCGATTTCGGAAAGGGAAGCCCCATTTCGCGTGAGGATATGGCTGTAATAACAAACAGGGCAATGAAGATTGCCGGTTTTAAACTTGAACGGTTATACGAAAATAAAGAATTTTCGGATAGCAATGATATTTCGGATTATGCTGCGGAAAGCGTAAGAGAGCTTGCCTTGTCAGGTGTGATAAACGGATTTGAAACGGGAAATTTTGAACCTAAGCTTTCGGCAACGAGAGCAGAGGCGGCAGTTATGATTAATAACGTAATAAAACAGGAGGTTTGATGATGAAAAAATTAATTTCGTTTTTTATATGTATTGTCATGACTTGCTCTGCGGCATACGGAACGGAGGACATAAGGAGAGCTGCCGCCTCGGATAAAAACACTTCATCCGTTTATGAGGATGATATAGAAATCATAAAAGCGCTTGATATATTCTCTTATTATTATTCCGAACATACCGATTCCGATAAGGTAACGCGTGCGGATTTCGTCAAAACCATAGTAGAGCTTGTGGTTAAAGAGATTACGGCCGCAGGCAATACATCTGTGTTTTCGGATGTCGCCGCCGAGTCGTTGTATTCGGATGCCTTGGCATATGCAAAAGCGGCGAGGATAATAGATGGAGAGTCAAGTCACGAGTTTAACCCGGATGCGATAATTACAGTAGAACAGGCTTATAAAATTGCCGTTTGTGCAATGGGATGCAAGGATTGGGCCGACTGGTTCGGAGGATATCCGACAGGATATTTTAAAATTGCTCAAAGGCTTAAGCTTAACAAGGGAATTTCGGCAAACTTGAGCGAACCTGTAACATCGGGAATGATGGCAAAGATAATTTTAAATATAGGCTTTGCCGACCCGGTTAATATTAAGACTGAGGTAAACGGTGTCATGTTAAACGCATCTATGACTGACACGATTTTCAGCAGTATTCACTCCATAAAGAAACACGAAGGGGTTCTTAAGGAAAATCAGTACACCTCTCTCTCAAGCACGGCGGAAAATCCGAATGGAAACATTCTGATAGGTGATTTTAGAGGAACCTGCTACAATATGACATCGGCAGAAAAGTATTTGGGGTATTTTGTACATTGCTACTACAGGGACGATAGCGGAGAGGCATATGTATTATATATTGCACCCGGTGTCGGCGACAATGAAACGACCGCCGTTTCAGGTGAAGATATTATTTCGTTTTCTGTTTCGGATGGTATACTGAAATACTCAACCGGAAAGGACGGTGAGTTAAGCCGCACAAAAGTTATACCCAAGAGCGCCTCTGTGATTTATAACGGAAAGCTGATTATGGAATACGCTGAAAGCGATTTTAAGGATATAACGGGTGAGGTTGTTCTCATCGATAATAACAAGGATGGAATAATCGATGTTGTTAATATTTTAAGCTATAAAATTTTTGTGGTAAATTCAACGGATTTATCCGAAAAGTGTATTTATAGTTTAAATGACAGCAGCGATAAGCTTTATTATTCGGAAAGCGGAGAATGGAATTCATTCTTGATTTGGGATGATACATATAAGCGTGTTGATCCTGAAAGCTTGAAATGCAAGGATGTATTGACGGTTATTCGCTCTAAGGATTCAAAATATGTAAGGGCAGTTTTGTCACGTAAGACGGTTTCGGGTATATTGAATGCCAAGGAGCAAAGGGATAATAAAAATTATATCACACTTGACAATGATGAGTATTGTATAGAGGACGGCTGTTTTAAAGCGGAAGGTGATATGCTTGTTTTAGGTAAATCGCTCGAATGCTATTTGGACGCATATGACAGGATTGCGTATATAAGCATGGGTAAGGCGGCGGAGGAATTTGCTGCAGTTATTGCGATTTCGGACAGTTACGGGGCCTTCGGCGGAGCCACAGTAAAGTTGCTGACGAGCGACGGCAGTATTAAGGTTTATAAGCTTGCCGACAGGTTGACTGTTGACGGCGTTAAATCGGATAATACCAAGGTGCCGTCAAGCGTTAAATCAAGCAGAGTTATCAGATACAGACTAAACAGCGAAGAAGAACTGAATTGGATTGATACACCGGTTAAGACCGATGAAGACGGAGGCTCGATTCACGTTGTTTCAGAGCTTGATAAGGTTGGTTATATTTCACCGGGAAGAACATTCGGCGGATACTTCTTGTTGAACAACGATATGAAAATTTTTTGCGCACCAAAGGACAGAGGCGCTTCAAATGATGAGGATTACAGCATAGGCTCGACTTCTATGTTTATAAACACCAATAAGTATAGCGGCGAGGCATACGCCGTTGAAAAGGATGCATTGAGTGTCGACGCAATGATTGTATTAGAGGACGACTTGTCAAGCTCTCTTGTTCACACGTCACCGACCATTATTATTTCTAAAATATATGAGTCAATATCAGGTGATGAAGAAGCAGTACAAATGGAAGGATATGATGTCGATGGCAATGATGTTTTGATTACTTTGCTAAAAACCGACAAGGCATATACTGCTTATCAAAACAGCAAGTTGTCAATCGGCGATGTTGCGAAATATGAAGTGAATTCCAAAGGTAATGTAAAAGAAATAGAAAAGATTTTTGATGCAAAGCAGCAAAAGCTTTTACATAACTTAGAGGCGGGTAGAAACATTGCACTCACAGGACTGAATTCGTATGTCGACAGTGAGTTTGGCTGTTATTTGGGAAAAGTTTTAAACCGAGACGGCAACATATTTAAATTCAAATTGGATCCCGAGCTTTTGGCGATGCCCAATAATCATCTTCAAGAGATTTCGTATCAGGACTTAGGAATCGAAAATGCAAAAGTCATAGTTGTAGATATGAACCAACATAAGGATGATAATAAGGTGCAAAGGGGAACTGTTAATGATATTCAGGACGAGAAGCATTTCTTTAGCGCGCCAAACTGTTTGTTCATGACAAAATATGCCTATATACGCGTTCTTGTAATTTATAAATAGTCAAGACCCGGCACGGAAGGGAGGAATATTATGTGAAAAGGTTTTTTAGATTTATCAGTATTGTCATATCTGCAGTGCTCTTGTCGGGAAGTGTTTATGCTCAAGCTCCGGATATTTATAAGGGTAGTGGTGCTGTTGAAAAATTTGAGATTTATCAGGATGAATTATCAGTATCCAAGACAATGACGCGTAAAGATGCGCACATAATAATAAAAGCCTATATAGAAACAAAGGATACAAAGAATTATACTGTTTCATATACTGACGCAGACGGAAAAGAAGTATCCATTGGTTCATTGCGTGTGCAGCCGTTTATGAGCGTAGAAAAGAGATTTTTCTTTCCCGATATAAAAAACGGAATACACAATTTGACAGTAAATGTATCCGATAAGTCGAGAGTTGCATATTCGACGGTTATCAGATTGAATATTATGGATGAATATGAACATCAGTTTATGGACAAATTTTCACCATACGGCGTAAACGTGCATTTGGCTGACTCCGGCGAAACTGATTATGACATAAAAGAGGTTGAACGTCTTGAATATGCCGGTGTTAAATCAGTCCGTGAGTCAATATCATGGCAAAACATAGAAAAGACAAAGGGCGTTTATAACTTCGGGAAAAATCGGCCCGCTGCGACTTCGCCTGGCCCCGATGGATTTGACGAAGTGCTTAACAAACACGGAATTCAGCATTATCGTATTTTGGGTTATGCCAACCCAAACTATGTCTTTTTCAAAGAGGACGACCCGAATAATATTATGGGCAGCTGGCTCTCGCGGAATTTAGCATGGTGGGCAAACATAATGATGCCGAGTATGCCCGATGGTTTAATGGGATGGAAGAATTATGTAAAAGAGTGTGTCGATCATTATGGTCCGGATAAGTATGAGATTTTGAATGAAAACTGGAGTGCGTCGATCTATGACAAAAAAACAAATAATGCGAACGTATACACAAACGTTTTGAAGTTTGCAACAATGGGTAAGATTCAAACAGGCCCGAGCGGATATAATGCGGGACTTGAGGCATATCAGACGGACCAGGCACAGCACTGGTATATAACCGATTCAATCAACCAAGGCGTATACCCGTATGTCAATGCTGTTGCATCTCATGCTTATACACATCCGAACGATCCGGATAAAAACGATTCGTTTAGGCGTATTATTCGTCAGACGGATGAAAACTTTTCGGATATCGGCGGATGGAAATCTGTTACACTTACAGAATTCGGATGGAGCAATAAGTATGAAGATAAACCGCCGTATCCTATGGTGAACGCGGAGCTTGCATCGAAATATCTTGTTAAAAACTTTATATTTAACGATGATACAAACGTAGAAGGTGCATATATGTATGCGTACAACAAGTATAGGCTCAGCGAAGAGGCTGTTGCTCAAAAAGAGGCGGAGGGCAATAATGATGCCGAATACAATTTTGGATTGTTTGATATTCATTATGACCCAAAGCCGACATATGTTGCTCTTACCGAATTAAACAGAAGATTAAACGGCGCCGTATATCTGGGCGAGGTTGACTTGGGATACGGTGATGCACAAAGAGCTTTTTTGTACCTTAAGGACGGAAAGCCGGTTCTCTGTGCGTGGTATTATGACGGAAACGGCGGTACGGCGGAATATAATTTTAATCAACAGGTAACCGTATATGACAGATACGGGAATCGGGTTTATTCCGGTAACGGTAAATTTACCGTTGATGACGCACCTTATTATGTATATGGTTTATCTGATGAAGTTGTAGACAGGTGTATCAGATACAATCTTTCAAAAATGAATAAAGAGTATATGTCAAAGTATGCTCCGGATTTGGGAAAGAATTTGTCAGAACGATTGAATTCGGACTTTAATCGGGCCCGGAATATAATCGATGGTGAGATAAATGCAGATAATGTCGAAAAAGTCATTGATATATACGACAAGATAGGTTATGATATTTTAGAAGCAGGAAAGAATGAAAGCATTTCACAGGTTGTCACGTCAAAGTCCTTATACAAGCTTCACAGAATTATACAGAAACTTATAAACACCTATGCGGCGGTATATAAGGGTGATGTTCCGATGAACCTTGAAAGTGATATAACCGCGATAGAGGATAAGTTAACAATACTGTATCGAAATGATAATCGCATTATGCAGTATTCCGATGAAATATATAGATACGCAAAAAAATATTATGACAAGGCAAAAGCGGTTTTGGCGCTTGAGGATAATCCTCAAAAGGCAGGCATCATTAAGGCGTATGACAAAATGGCGGGAATTCTTGTTGACTGGACAAATAAATTTACCGATTTTGAAGATATAATACGGTATGCTATATTTGCACAGGTTCCGTATGACGATACTATAACGTCCTCCGGTACAGAAACGAAAATCGACTTATCGTTGTTTAACTATGAAAAGAATGATATAACGACATACGCAAAGATTGTAGATCAAAACGGAAAAGAGGTAGCTAAGACAGGCGTTGTCAAAATTAAGGCGGATGGGTATGTCACAATTCCCGTATCATTTGTTATTAACAAGGATGAGGGAGTGGACTCATACAACTATAAGGCGGAAATATATGATGAAAACGGTAATTTTATTTATGATTCAGTAATTACATTTAACGTGTCTGACAGCATGGGTATATCGGTTAGGCCGATTATGCAAACGCCCGATGAAGCGGACAGTATTACATTTGAGATAAATAATTACAGCAAGGAGTCCCGAAGCCTCTCGCTTAATATTAAATCAAACAATACTATTTCGTTCGGTGTGTCCAAGGTGGATGTAGAACTGAAGTCATCATCTGACAGCGGCGGTGTTACATTGGTCACCGTTCCGATAACGTCGATGAAGAATACATCGTATCATTTTTATTCTTTTGAATATGATCTCAGAGATAAAAATGGAAAAGTTGTGTATTCGGGAAGACAGCCGGTTAACTTCTCGTGCATTGCCAAGGCCGAGAAACCGATAAACATAAAAGAGTTTAATGAGAACGACTGGAAAGACGCTTATCCAATTTATCTTAATCCGCCTGTGGATGTTGAATCGGCAAGCTCTTGGAAGAACTCGAATGTTGCCGCAAGAGTGATGTATAAATGGGATGAGAATAACCTTTATGTTTTGGCAGATGTATACGATAACAGATTTTATAATACACTTGTGAGATCCGATATGTGGAACGGTGACTGTATTCAGATGACATTTGATCCTGAGAACGATAAATCAACAGCTTATCAGGCGGATGATATTGAGGTCGGTTTTGCGAAAACAACGGACGGTAACAGTCTGTATTTCTGGCAGACACCGATTGAGTATAATGAAACGGAACAGCCCGAATGGCTGAATATAATTCGAGATGATGATAAAAATCTGACAAGATACATGATGGCGATACCCAAGGAGGTCCTTCCGGGAATGGAGCTTACAACCGGGTTTGAGTATGGATATAACATTGGTATAAACGATGCCGACTCTCTGTATCGTGACAACTGGGCACAATTATCAAAGGGGACAATTGATTCGAAGGATCCGAGCAAGTATAACACATTTAAATTAATAGATTCGGAAAGTTCAGAACTTATACCGAGTATCGGAGACAGTATCTTTTCGGGTCATATAGAAGACATTGAAACGGTAAAGACGCAATTTAGGGACATTGAAGGGCATTGGGCGCAAAAGAAAATAGAAACGCTTTACGAACTGAATGTTGTGAATGGAAAAAGTGACGAGACGTTTGAACCCGAGGGCGTCTTGACACGTGCGGAATTTTGTCAAATGATAAGCAAGTTGCTGAATAAGAATACGGGAAGTCTTTACGATATTTATTCGGATGTAAAAAGTGATGAGTGGTATGCGAGATCCGTTCAGATTCTGTATGAAAACAGCGTTATTCCCGAGAAAATGACACCGGATATGGCTTTTAATCCGGATAAGGCTATCACGAGGGAGGAAGCGGCTGTTATTGCAGCTAACGCTTACAAGGTTATGAAATCCGAAGATGCAGATGTAAGAGATATTTCGGACTTTCCTGATGGTAATACTGTATCAGAATGGGCAATGGACGGAGTAGAAAAAGCCATAGGATATGGCTTGATTCAGGGAAATGAAAATAAAGAGCTGCTGCCGCTGAATACTCTTACCAGAGCAGAGGGAGCCGCAATCGTGTTTAATATTGCGTTAAAGACCAAATAGCACTTAATCAGCAATAGGCTTTATTATTTATCAAATAGGAGAATTGTTATGAATAAAAAGCACGGAATAATAAGTGTAATAGCAGCGTTTGTTTTGTGTTTGCAGATGGTCCCAATGTCGGTATTCAGTACTGAGGATTATCGCAGTAGTGCGAAAATTGATAATGTATTCTTTCTGGATTCGGAAAACGTATCGTTTACACTTTTGAGCGGAGATGCCAAAGCCGGATATTATGTTTTGGCCAATGATTATTACGGAACGCATGCGTATGCTGAAAGCTCGGGAACAGGCTTCAGCTTGACAGATTCCGAAAGCATAGGGTATTGGCTCAATAACGGCTATATAACAGAGGATAATACGCTGCCGAAACAAATTCTTGGTTACATCGACTATGACCATATATGGGATGAAGGGAAAGCCGGGATCAGTCTTTTATCAAAAAGTGATATAAATGAATATAAGGATAAAATCGGATTTACGGCAAGCTTTAATCATACTGAATATACACAAAACGAGTGGTGGTATTTGAGGGATATAAATACGGAAAATCCATCGCGCCCTTATGTTGCAGTAGGTGGGAGCGAGGTGCCCGGAATAAAGACAGTCTTGGGTACAACGAAAAACCTTGTAAGACCGGTTTTCTATCTGAAACCGGAGTTTTTTGAAAATGTCAAAATAGATGTTTTCAAAACGGGAAAGGCTATAAAAAGAGTAATTGCCGATAACGGTAAATTGAACGTGAATTATTCCGAGGCTGAGAGAGCGATTTTAAACGATAGCACAGCAAATTTCTATGTGTCAATGTCTGCGAGGATTATGCCTGATACGTCTGTGCCGACAGAATTATATTTTGACATAATCGTCAATGCGGATGTACCGGTTAATGACGGATTTTCAATTATTGTAACTGCGCCCGGGATGGATGCTGTCAATAAGAATCTGAATTTCAGAGACGGAAACACTCAAAATGTAAAGATTTATCTTAAAAACTTTAACCGTAAAACCGTGTATACGGCGAGACTGTATTATAAAGCATGTTTAATTGAATCCACAGACATATCTGCAGTCGGACTTGATGATGTGCTGAATGACGGATATATATACAAAGGCTTCAATACTCATATCGAACAGTCAACCTATAATATTGCCGAAACACTAAATTTGTTGGATAGAGTGGGTGCAACCGTGGTAAGAGATCACACCACGTGGGTGTCGGTTGAGAAGGAAAAAGATAAATATGTGTTCGGTGATAAATTCAGCGAATATGTTGAAAAGCTGTACCGTAACGGCATTGAGATGATAGCGGTATTGGTTGATAATAATCCGTTGTACGGTGATGCGTATGATGGGGTAATAGATACCCCGGAGGAAATTGACGGTTTTGTGAATTATGCATTGGCACACGCTAAACGGTTTCCTCAAATCAAAAGATACGAGATATTAAACGAAAAAGATGGAGTATATACTCCGGAGCAATATGCGACGCTATGTGCGGCAGTAGGAAAGGCTCTTAAAGAATACAATCCGGAGATAAAGATTACCGCCGGGGCGTTGAGTACAATCGATGGATGGAAAACCTTCGCAAGTAAAATGATAGATGAAAATTCGTATATGTATGTTGATGCAATTTCATGTCATCTATATCACGTTTATTATACGGGCGATTCGGATCTATTTCATACCGATTCGGAATTTGTAAGAACCTGCGGCAGAGAATTCGGCGGGTGGTTTGACATTCAGATAACGGAAACGGGTTATAGTATCAAAGATGGATGGGAGTATGCTGTAGATAAGGATGTTCAGGCTCTTGAAATGTTAAAAAGAGCTGTAACCTGTGATGCGGTTGGGATGCGGCTTGTTACAAATTATGTGCTTAAGGAAAAAGGAAATGAAAAGGAAGCATATCAGTTCGTTGAAAAAGACGGGGAGTTATTGCCATCGTATCTTGTAATGAGAGAGTATATTAATAGAGTAAAATATGCAAAATTTATGGGTGAAGTGCAAATAGCTGATAATGTATATGCGTATTGGTACAAAGATAAGGATAGGGATATGGTTGTCATGTGGCAAAAACCCGATGGAGGATGGATGGTTCATACAAACAGCAAAGCTGTAACGGTTTCATTGGAAAGCTCGGCAAATGTATATGATATGTACGGTGAAAAAATTAACAATACGGGAAGCGTATCGCTCCAAACCTATCCTGTATGGGTAGATAACCTTCGGGAGGATTATTTAAAAAACGCGTATGCCGAAACAGCAGAAAAACGAATTGAAAATTACAAAGCTTACCTAAATGATTCAACCGTCAACGAATTTGCAAGCAGGTTTGTAAGCTTGTCCCGAAATCCGACCGCAGAATGTATTGAGAGCCTTTTAAACGACATATATGATTACGGAAAGACAATGATAAAGAGAGGTTCCGGCAGTACAAAAGAGCTTAGTTCAAAGCTTTATGAATTGAATAATATTGCCTCGGAGGTATCAAAATTATCGCTGCTGTGTACAGACGTTCCTGCAAATTCAAAAATAAATAAAACACGTATGCTGTATAATAGCTTTGAAACAGCTGTTTCAAAGCTATCTGATACAGAAAGGAGATATAAAGACGGCTCATATAGAGAGGGCAAAAAAATTTTTGAATATATAAATTGTTTTAAAAACAGAAGGGATTTTGGCAACAGCAGCTCTGAAAATATCGATGTTTCAAAGGATGGATTGATTACCGTCAAGGGTACAGCCAAACCGGTTTTTAATGTTTCGGTTAAGATTGAGGATCAGGATGGGATAATAAGTTATTTGGGTTATGCCAAAGCGGATGAGCTTGGAAATTATGAAATAAAAACACGACTTGAAAAGCTTGGTATTTATACGGTAACAATAAATGACTGTGCTGAAAAAAAGATTAACTTAAATTATAAATATGATGATGCGGCATCTGATGAAGAGAAGATAATTTTTGGGAAAAACATTCAGGCGGTTGGATTGCTTGAATGGTCTCAGGCATTATTGAGCATTGAGATAAAAGACGACTTTCTTTTTTTAGAGAAGACAAGTTTTGAAAATAACGGCAATGTGATTGAGTACAGTTTTAGCTATGACAACACATATGCATCTACGAACAAACCGGTTATGTTTGTGGCGGCATATAATAATGACGATGACGTCTTGACGGATTGCAGTATGCATGTTATTGAAAATGGTATGAATAATTTATCCGGAACACTCAAATCAGGCGGAGATAATATGAAAGTCAAAGTTATGCTGTGGGGTAATACTGATTGTATGAAACCATTAAAGAGAGAATTTTCGATGTTGCTAAATGCCGAAAATTAATTTATAATACGGCGGCGCTTAAGGTATTAAAATATTAAACCGTATATAATTATAATCGGGTACGGTAATATAATTAGGAAGGTATTCGTATGCTGATAAGCTATAATGTTCAATTAGGATTAGAAACAATCGGTTATCCTTATAGTCATCTGCATGAGCACTATGAGTTAACGATTGTTATGAAAGAGAATGTTTCTTTTAATTTTGGAGATATCGAATATAGAACCAATATCGGAGATGTGATTTTGATCCCTCCGTACTACTTTCATCGCTTTGACTCTGCCGGGGAAAAATATGACATTTCGTGTATATTTTTTGATGAATTTGCAATGTTAAAGAGAAATGCCTCTCTTCAGCCTGCTTTTGAATATATTCGTAAAAACGGGCTATTGGTGTTGAATTCCTCAGAAGAAGAACTGGTAGTATTGACGCAGATGTTTGTTGATGCATACAATAATTTCATGGATACAAATGATTTTATGTACGATTTTAAAAACACTCAGTCGCTTGGGAATATCCTTTGTTATGTGATAGAGAAGAATATTAAAAAACATGCTTCGAACGATACGTTGTGTTTGTTGTCAGTTCATAAGGGATTTTTGTATCAAAAGATTTTGGCATACATTTCAGAACACATTAATGAAAATCTAAAAACAAAAGATATACTTGAAGAATTTGGAATTGGCAAAACTACATTGTACAAAATTTTAAAGCTCTCTACAGGGATGTCCTTTAAGGAATTAATTCTTCAGATACGGATAGCCAGGGCATGCGATTTGCTGCTCCAGAATTATTCGATAACCGAAATATCCAACAAGGTAGGATTTAACTCATATTCACACTTTATTAAGATTTTCAAACAAAAAATGGGATACACACCGCAACAATATAAGCGTCATTTGCGCGACTATGTTATGATTGCAGATAAAAAACCGTGCGGTCTTCCAATTAACCATTTGACAAACGACAGACAAATACCAACGTTTTTAGAAAGAAAAGAGAGAAAAAATTCAATTAAGTACAATCGGGGCAAAGGGAAATGTTGAGTGGCGCAGCAGACGCGGAAAAGTGGCCGAGACTGACCAAAACGAATAGGTAAGTAAGATATCCGAAAAAGGTTTCCATGACGGCTAAGGACGGAGAATAAGTATAAGACCGAGATAATTGTTTGCATATTAAAAAATACCTAAGAGCAATTATACCAATAATTAAAATCTTTTGAAAATTATTAAAAATTATTAAAATTATAAAAACAGGAGTGAAAAAAATGAAAAAGACAAGAAGTAAATGGTTAAAGGCTGTGTCGCTGATTACGGCTGGCATATTGATGGCGGGGGTTTGCACCTCGTGCGGAAAGTCTGCCGACAAGGATGAAAACGGAAAGACAGTTATTACGGTTGGCGGTTGGCCCTCTAAAGACGGACCGGAAAAGGATAATATCGAGGAGAGAAAAGCGAGATTTGAAGAAGCAAACACCGACGTTAAGATTACCCCCGATAACTGGACGTTTGACCTAAAATCTTTTTATGCGAAAGCGGCGGGCGGACAGCTTCCGACCGTATATAACACCAACTTCACCGAGATGCCGCAGATTATTGAGTCGGGATATTCGGCGGATATTACCGAAGCCCTTAAAAAACACGGAATTTATGACAAGATAAACAAGAGTATTTTAGACACTATTTCAAAGGACGGAAAGGTATATGCCTACCCGTATGCGGCATACGCGCTCGGCCTTGCATATAACGTTGATATGTTTGAAAAGGCGGAGCTTATGAATGCTGACGGAACGCCGAAACAGCCGAAGGACTGGAACGAAGTAGTTGAATTCGCTCAGAAGATAAAAAAGGCAACGGGAAAGGCAGGGTTTGTGTTCCCGACCTCGGGCAACAACGGCGGCTGGCTGTTT
>CADBUP010000016.1 GCA_902797885.1 uncultured Ruminococcus sp. | reverse complement strand
TTTGAGTTAAGAGCGTCGAGCTTAGATTTATAGTCGTCGGTAAGGTCGTTTGTGGATAGCCCTTTACCCTCTACTTTGTCAACTTTGTTCGCTAAATCGGTTTTATCCGCTTTTTTATCGATTTGCTCCTTAACCGTAATATTGTCTGAATAGTCGATGTCCTCGGCTTTATGCCTGTCTTCCTTTCCTGATATGTGCTTACTGACAGCAGAGAATATTGTTGAAAAATTTATTTCAGTCACTTTATCCCACCAGTCGCATAAGTACGTTTTTCCGCTTGCTGCTTTCCTTGGAATGTATTTATCAGCCATTTCCTTTTCCTCCTTATTTTATAATTTTAGGTTGCCGCTTTGTATTTTACATCTGTTATTATTCCTTTTGTTACATATATATTGAGATTGTTAACCGAAATCGTACCCGTCCAGCCGTCAACTCCCCAATCGACGCTTGCACCCGAAAAATCCCAATCACCCCAGCATTTTGTTGAGGCATACTTTGAACCCTCGGCGACCTCGAACGCACGCCACGAATCCTTGCCTGATGTGTTATTAACGGCAAACGCCGTCTTTCTGACCCCTTTTTCTTCAAAAGAATGTATATGCAGGGCAGTTTCGCCGTCAACATACAACCTCAGATGCGAACCGTAACTATCCGAATATGTTGACAGACCATGGCATACATACTTATCGTTTTTATACTTATAGCCGGTAATTTCTTCACCGTCTATCACATATCCGCAAACGCCTTCTTCCGCCCTTGTTGTATCAAGTGCGCCTTTCATTTCAAGGTCACCGCTATCGTTAAGCGACAGAGCGGGGCGCTCCGAACCGTCAAACAGCGTGAAAACATACCGGCCGGAATCAAGCCCGAGTTTAAGACGTGTTGTTCCGTCCGAATCCTTCATCTTCAGCAAATTGCCCGCCAGCTGCGTATTCCCGTCGTTTGATTTTATAAGCACCTTCGAGGTGTTTAAAATTCCCGTATTCATTACGCTTGCCGTGAACCCCGTCCAGTCACCGAAAGCCGTCCAATCCCAATCACCGTTTGAATCCTTTCCGTTTGCCATTGCCATTACCCCGCCGATTAGCGCAAGGGCTTGATTCCTATTATTCGGGTTGACCCATATATCGCCGTAATCGTGTATTACGGTTTGGCGCGTTTCCTTTACTGAGCTTGCTATAGCCTTATTGATTTCAGTCTTATATCCGCCCTGAAGGTTTTCAAGCCACGACGGTTTGACCTCGCCTTTTGAATTTATTGTATTTTCATACTTAGCCGAGGTTTTAGCCATTCCGGTAAACACGCTTGCGGGCGTCACCGGCGGGCTCCCGACCGTCACCTCGTTTCGGTTTGGCTCAAACGGATATATCTTCAGCTCAACGGCACGTTGTTTTGACTTAATATTATAGTCTCTGTCAACAACCGTAATAATATCGCCGAGGCGTATTTCTTTGTCCTTTCTCTGTGCATAGCTTGCGTTTATGCTATACTTCGGAACATCTATCCTATCGGGGTTATTCTCATCAAAAAGCCACTTCGCGGCCGTTAAAAGCTCGTCCGCTTCTTCTATTTCGTCAAAGTCCTGATACCCATCTCTTTCATAAACATCAAAATTCTCACTTGTAATATATTGAACGCCATTGTTTACGCTTCCTATATGCAAATCTTCTTTCCCGTACGGAAAAAGCCTTGTAATCAGCTCGGTTGTATCGCGGGTTATTTTTATTTCTTTTGCATTATAAGCCGTATCAATGCGCGCACCTCTGTCGATTCCTATCTGTTTGACAAGTGCAATTTTATAGTTATCGATATACACCTCGCAATGGTGCCGATACTTTTCAAGTGTTTCTATAAGCGTATTCATTGCGCCGAGAGGTGTAACCTTTGAAACGCAAAAGAAATCCGTCAGGTCGGTCGCCCACTCCATGCCGAGTACACGGACGGCTGATTCCGACATTACTTCAACAGGCGTATTCTCGAATATCTTACACATAATCTCACGCGGTGGCTTTCCTATCAGGTCGTCTATGCGTTGTATATGATGAAACGCTGCGTCCTGATAAATCCCGACCGCCGAGACCTTGTCATCATCGATTTTCTTGATTCTGAATCTCTGACCGCCGATAACGCAAATGTTTTCGGGATTGACAAGCTTCATCTTTGCGTCCGCAGGGTGCAGAGAAAACTCTAAGCTATAGTCGCCCGATGTGCTTTTTGTTATACACACATCCCGCGCATTTTGGATAACCCCTATACCTCCGCCGTCAAACTTCGTCTCATTGTGCGGATATATTCGGATATAATCACGCATTAACTATCCCTCCTATGTCGTTGCTTCCGTAAAAATACGGCGTAGCATAATCAAATTGAAGCTGTCCCGTTATCTGAGTGTCAACCGTTATGGCATTCTCGCCCGGCTGAAGCTCGGGGAACTCGGAAAAGTCGGTATCACTCGACACCAAATACGACGTTATATCATCACCGCCGCAGGTCACAGCACATTCTTCACAGTCAACGACCGCCGTCTTTCCGTTACTCAGCGGAAAACCGGACGGGAATTTAAGTGTGAATCCCGTTCCGTTTATCTTGACCGTTATCGTATGGGTTCCGCTGTCTGTCTCTCCTATAATGTTTATCTTCGGCCGCGCGGAAACATCACCGATATTTATATGCTTAAATGTGTACCTCCCGATTTTATCCATATCAAAAGAGCTTGTACCGCCCAAATCCAACGGTATTTTTGAATCAAGCGGAATAAGGCTGTCAAGCGTTATTCCGAGACTGCTGTAAATCAGGGTGTTAAACGGTCTGCACCGAAACTGAACCGTGAACCTTCCGAGGCGGTAAAGCTCGGTCGATATTTCCGACAGGCTTATCGGCCTTGCACGCCACTTAACAAGCGGCATATCATCGAAAATCAAATCATCCCACGAACCGCAGAGCCACCGCACAGCCCTTGATATTAAAAGGTTCGTGTCAATGAGTTCCTTCTCTGCCGCAACAAATTCAATCTCGACAATCTTATCGTCATAAAACAAACGGCCGCCCTGTTCACTATAATCAAGGTTGCCGTCCCGGTATAAAATTGTTTCCTCTGTAGTACGCACCGGCGGCGCGGCAGGGCGGGTCTTTGTCTTTGTGATAAGGCCTAAATCCCTGCTGTGTACACCCCGATAGCGTATTCCGTACATCGCCATATGCTTACCTCCTTCGTCCGAACATTGCCATAGGAAGGGCGGCCGCCGCCGAGAGCATTGCCGCCGTCAAATCCGCCGAATCGCGGATATTGTTGCTTATATTCTGTGATGTGCTGTAGTTATTTGTGATATTACTGCTTACGCTCTTTTCGCTGATAAGCTCAAATAAACGGCTTTCAAACTTTTCAAACCTCTCGCCGAAATTATTGATGTTCTCGATAATTCCGCCGATGTTCTCATTTGCCGCCGCCGCTATTTTGCGGCTGTCGTTCATAATCTTTGATATTCCGCCGTAACTCAAAAGCTCATCTTTAAGCCCTGCCAGCTCGTCGGCCTTTGCCTTTTCCATCCTGTCGTATTGTATCTGAAGCTCAGCGAGCCGCGCATTGTTATCCTCTTCGATATTCGCTATCTGTTCATCTCTTTGAAGCTGTAAAAGCTCATCCTGAAGGCTCTTGTATTTATCGATGCCCTCTTTGGTCTGTGCATTTCTGAAAATCGCAAGCTGATGCTCTGTTTCGGAAATATCCTTTTGCCTGTCCGCCTTTGTCCAGCTGTCGCGAAGCTTCTGTACCTCGTCATCCATTTCCGTCCGCAAGTCCTCGATTGAATCCTTGAACTTTTCAAGTTCATCATCAAGAGCGGCCTGGCGCGCCTTATACACTTCCATTCGTGCCTCATCCGCATAACGTGCGGCATTCTTCCGCTCGTTTGCCGAAAGGTTTGTGTCCGCTGAATTTTGAAGCTCTCTGTCAAGCCTTGCCTGCCAGAACTTTTCAGCCGACTTATGACCTGTTCCGTTAAAGCCCCAGCCGAAAACCTCGGACTGCCTTTGATAGAAGTCCGCATCGCTTCGCCAGCTGCTGACGCTTTCGGCATAAGCGTCCATAATCTGTTCGTCAAGCTTTTGAATATCCTCAACATACTGTGTATACTCGCCTATGCCGCTGTTTAAAAACTCGCTGAGCCTGTTTTTCTTCCGAGTGAGTGCCGCAGTATATTCCTCAACGGACATCGCATTATAGTCGCGTTCGTGCTGAATCCAGTTATCTGCGTCATCGGCATATGCACTGTATAGGTCAGAGCCGAGCTGTTTTAAATACTCGTTTGCTTCTTTTTCGGTATACAGATTTTCCGCTACGTTCTGCTTCATCCGCTCTCTTACGCGGTCGAATGCGGCAAGAGGACTGTCCCCGACGCTTGCCCAATCGTTCACCGATGCGTGGAACTTTATATATTCCTCCGAAATTTCGTTCAGAGCGTCCGCCTGTTCCTTTTTCCATTTGTGAAGTTCAAGCGTAGCCTTTCGCCATTGTTCGTCGTCACCGTCAAAGTGTTTATCGCGGTAAACTTCAAGCCAACGGTAATATTGCTCCTGAGAATCAATACCCATATCAAGGTACCATTGCATTGTGGTTATATCCTCGTTCCACATATCTTTTGTGGAAGCGACGATTTCCTCCTGAATCTCTTTAACAACCTCCGCATCGTCCTTGAACTTTCGCATCATATTATCCCAATGGTCTAATTGCTCGATTGCGGTTACGTTATTGATTTTGGTGTAATGCGTCCAGTCGGCTTTCTCGTTTTCCCATGCTTCGTTATTCTTGCCGCTTGCATAACGCGGAATTCCCGCGTTTTTCATCATCTGTTTTGTTTGGCTCGCGGTATAGACTTTTGCGTGCTTAGGAAGCGGAAGCACAACGTCCCTGCCTTCAAAGATATAACCCTTTCCGCCGACCTCTACCATTTCGCGCGGGTCTGAGATTCCCTTTTGGTCGTTAATCATCGCCAAACCGCCCTCAAAGTTCCGCGTGCCTTTGGCTTTGGTTATAGACGG
>CADBUP010000015.1 GCA_902797885.1 uncultured Ruminococcus sp. | reverse complement strand
TTGAAATGAAGGGCAGCATAGGCTGATTGAGAGGAGGGCAATAGATATGTCAAATACAATTCAGATAAACAAGCTTCCGACGCGTACGTGGAATCGCTTAAAGGTCAATTCGGCAGAGGTCGAGTGGGATGAGACAAAAGCCGTATTCCTCGGTGAAGACAGGTTCTCGGCTAAGCGTGAGGAGGCTCCGCTTCCTATAAGACTTAACGTTTCGGACGAGGGGGCCGAGTACAGCGAGAAACGGCTAACTGTGAACGCGGAGAAAGGCAGCTTCGTGACAATATTTGAAACTTGCACAGCGGAAAAACCGCTTTTGGTTAAAATGAAATTGAATGCCGCCGAGACGTCGTCTATACGTTTGGTTCAGCTTCTGAACCCGTCGCTTGGCGGAATGCTCCGTCACGAAACGGAGATAGACTGTGCGGAAAATTCAAAAATAGAAATCATCACCATTATGCTCGGCGGCGGAGATATATATTCGGACAACCTGATTGAGTTAAAAGGCGACAAGAGTGAGCTTAAAACCGAGGTTGCTTACTTAGGAAAGAATAGTCAGAAGATAGATTATAATATAGTATCAAATCATTACGGAAAGTCTACAAAATGCGATATAACCGCGGCGGGAGCACTGATGGATTCGGCGCGGAAGATCTTTCGCGGAAGTATTGATTTTAAAAACGGTTCCGATGGTTCCGTCGGAAGCGAAAACGAGACGGTGCTTATGCTCGGCGATAATGTCGTGAACAAGACGATTCCGCTTATACTATGCGCCGAGGAGAACGTCGAGGGTACACACGGCGCGACAATCGGCGAACTTGACGATGAGACTCTGTTCTATTTTGAAAGCCGAGGAATAGGCAAGAATGAGGCCGAAAATATTATGGCACGTGCCGCGATAGAAAGGCTGATTCGCCTTGCGGCGGACGAGGACTTTGAAAAAACCGCCGAGGGCGCGCTCAATGCGGAATTAAATGTGAAAGAAGGCGGAGAATAACGATGAAGAATTATAAAAAAGATTTTCCGCTTCTTATGCAGAACCCGACCGTGTATATAGATAACGCGGCAACAGCACAAAGACCACAGGCTGTGCTTGACGCGGTGAACGGGTTTTACCAAAGGCATAACGCGAATCCGCTTAGGGGAATCTATGAACTCAGCGTGGAGGCGACCGAGGATTACGAGAATTCGCGGCGGGCGGTTCAGAGGTTTATCGGCGCGGCACATCCCGAAGAAATAATCTTCACCAGAAACACTACGGAAAGCATAAATCTCATTGCGTACAGCTATGGACTTTCGAATGTTGCTGAGGGCGACGAGGTTCTCGTCTCGATTATGGAACATCACAGCGGCCTCCTCCCGTGGCAGATGGTCTGCAGGCAGACAGGGGCGAAGCTTAGATTTATTGAGTGTGAAAGCGACGGAAGCCTTGACTTGAATAAGGTTGAAGCTCTGATTAATGATAAGACAAAAATAGTTGCGGCGACCCAGGTGTCAAACGTTCTCGGCCGTGAATATCCGATACGCGAGATTGCGCGCATGGCGCATAAAAACGGAGCGGTGATGGTTGCGGATGGGGCGCAGAGCACACCGCATATTCCTGTAAACGTGACAGAACTCGGCGTTGACTTTTTTGCATTTTCGGGGCACAAGCTCTATGGACCTATGGGAATAGGCGTGCTTTACGGGAAAGAGGAATTACTCAATAAAATGCCGCCGTTCCTCACGGGCGGTGAGATGATAGAGTCGGTGGCGCGCGACTCGGCGGTATATGCCGAGATTCCGCATAAGTTCGAAGCGGGAACGGTTAATGCGGCCGGTGCGGTCGGCTTGAATGCCGCGATAGACTATGTGAAAGGTGTCGGCTTTGATGAAATTCACAGGCGTGAGTTCGAGGTGTCGGGGTATGCGCTTGACCGAATGAGAGAAATCGATGGAATAAACATAATCGGCTCGGATAAGGCGGAGGAACACAACGGAATCATAACCTTTACCGTTGACGATGTTCATCCGCATGATATAAGTGAGATTTTGGCGTCTGACGGCGTTGCCGTCAGAGCGGGACATCATTGCGCACAGCCGCTTTTGAAGCATCTCGGCTATCGCGCAACGGTTCGAGCAAGCTTTGCATTCTATAATACAAAAGAGGATGCGGACAAGTTTTTAGAGAGTATTTCGACTGTAAGGGAGCGTATGGGCTATGGAAAACAGAAGCTTTTATAATGAAATTTTGACTGAACACAATATTCACCCCGATTTTAAGCACGATATTCCGGATGCGGATATTGTGCTTGACGGAGTGAATCCGAGCTGTGGCGATGAGATTCAGCTTAAGCTTAAAATTGACGGTGACATCATTACCGACGGGGCATTTGTCGGCGACGGATGTGCGATTTCTCAGGCCTCGACCGACATTATGCTCGGAATGATTATCGGAAGGAAAAAAGAAGAAGCCGTTAAAATGGGAAATACCTTTATGAGGATGATTCGCGGTGAGGCGTCGGAGGAAGAAATTGAAAGTCTTGAAGAAGCCTCGGCGCTTCGCGATATTTCGCATATGCCGGCAAGGGTTAAATGCGCTATGCTTGGCTGGAGGACTCTTTCTGAGGCGCTTAAAAACGAAAGTTGAGTAAAAATAAACAGACAAAGCAGAATTTTGAGAAATTTAATCCGGCCAGCAAACACAGATGTGTAAACGGTACGTTTTTTGGGGCAATAACCCGAAAACGTACCGTTTTTTTGCATAACTTTTTAAAACGCCGTATTAAAATACTGCACAAATTGACCGATTATAAATACGGTTTGTCTTGTATTTATAAAAAAAATATTGTAAAATGCAAGTGTAAAAAAGAAAAGCCTAATATGGCACGGAGGTAAAAGAAATGGCAAAAGATATGTTGGATTTTAACGTGGAACATGATAAGGAAATTGACTCAAGTAAGAAATTAAAAGTAGGTATTATAGGAACGGGTTGGATTGCGGACGCACATATTATGCAATATATGCAGATGCCCGATGTAGAGATAGTGGCAGGTGCGGATTTGGTTGAAGGAAAGGCAGAGGCTTTCTTTAAGAAGCATAAAGTAGAGGGCGTTCGCTGTTATCCTGACCATAAGTCTATGCTCGACGCCGAGAAGGACTTGGACGCGGTAAGCATCTGTACATACAACAAGACTCACGCGGAATGTGCGATTTATGCTCTTGAAAAAGGCGTAAACGTTTTGCTCGAAAAGCCGATGTGTGTTACAACCGAAGAAGCGGCTGATATTATGAGAGCCGAAAAGAAGAGCGGAAAGATTATTTCAATCGGCTTTCAGCCGAGGCTTGACCCGAATATGATTAAGCTTAAAGAGGTTGTACAAAGCGGAGTATTGGGCAAGATTTATTACATACAAACGGGCGGCGGCCGCAGAAGAGGAATCCCGACGCCTTTCGGAACAAGCTTTATCAGCAAGGACACGGGCGTAATCGGAGCGATGGGCGATATCGGCTGTTATTCGCTTGATATGGTGTTAAACGCAATCGGTTATCCCAAGCCGCTTACGGTCAGCGGATATACGTCTGACTTCTTCGGCAAGGATCCGAACTACAGCGGCTATGCGCCCGAGCACAGAGAGGAATACGCAAAAGAGTTTGGGGTAGAAGATTTTGCGGCAGGCTTTATACGTCTTGAGGGCGGCATTATCTTAGACTTCAGAATAGCATGGGCGATGAATCTCGATACACCGGGAGATACAATTATTATGGGTACAAAGGGTTCAGTCAGAGTTCCGTCAACCGAGTGCTGGAACGGTTCAATCGGCGGACCTATGAAGATATACAGCGAGGTTGCTGGCAGCCAGGTTGAAACCGAAATCCCGATGCTTCCCGAGGGGGAAAATAATAACTTCTTTAATAAGATTCGCTCGTTCCTGGACGCAATAAAAGAGGGTGGTACTGCTCCTGTTCCCACATCACAGATTTTGTATAATCAGATGATAATCGACGGAATTGTTAAGTCGAATAAGGTAGGTCATGAAATTAAACTTGAGGTTCCGGAAATATAACGAAGCCTGAAGAAAGGAAAACAGATAATGAAAGTTTTAGTCTGGAATGAAAACCGTCATGAAAAGATAGAGCCAAAGGTAACCGAGATATACCCCGGAGGCCTGCACGGGTATATAGCGGGAATTTTAAGAACGGATGATATAGAGGTAAAAACGGCGACATTGGATGATGAGAACTGCGGCATTAACGAGGATGTTTTAAAAGAGACAGATGTTCTTATTTGGTGGGGGCATATGTGCCATGGTGAGGTTCCCGATGAGGTGGTTGATTTGGTGCAAAAGTATGTTTTAGAGGGTATGGGTCTCATACTTCTTCATTCGGCGCATCACTCAAAGATATTTAAAAGGCTTATGGGAACAACATGTAATCTTAAATGGCGTGATCGCGCAAGAGAGAGGGTTTGGACGATTAAGCCGAATCATCCCATTGCACAAGGGGTTGATGAAACATTTGTGATTGACCCTGAGGAGATGTACGGTGAACCGTTTGATATACCTAACCCCGATGAAATAATCTTTATGGGATGGTTTAACGGCGGCGAGGTTTTCAGAAGCGGCTGTACTTGGACACGCGGACACGGTAAGATATTTTATTTTCAGCCGGGTCACGAGACCAACAGAGCCTTCCACAACAAAAATGTGCAGACTATAATAAAAAATGCGGTTAGATGGGCTTGTCCGCTAAAGAAAAATATCGAGATTCCGTGCCCTAACCCTGAACCGCTTGAAAATGTGTAATACAGACGGTTTTAATTATAATTGTGATAAAATAAGGAGGATTTATTATGAAAAAGTTTAAAGTTGGTATTCAGTTATACTCTATTCGTGACGAGATGGAAAAGGATATGGACGCGACCTTAAAGGCAGTTAAAGAAATGGGTTATGACTGTGTTGAGTTTGCGGGATTTTTTGATAAGACAGCTGAAGAGGTTAAGGCTATGCTTGATAAATACGGCCTTGAAGCAATCTCGGTTCATCAGGGTGCAGACCCGTGGCTTGAAAAAGGTCAGGAAGCAATCGATTATTTAAAGAAAATCGGCGTAAAATACTGCGCAATTCCGTGGTATAGCGGTGATGCTCTTAAAGACCCCGAGAGGTTTGAAAAGGCTATGAAGATTTTCAATGATTTCGGTAAGGCTCTTAAAGAGAACGGAATTCAGCTTCTCTATCACAACCATGACTTTGAATTCACAAAGGTTGACGGCGAGTATGTCTATGACAAAATCTTTAAAGCCGTTCCGGCGGATATTTTAAGACCTGAGATGGATGTATGCTGGATTCACTATGCCGGTATCAACCCCTGTGATTATATCGAAAAATATGACGGAATGAAACTCATTCACCTTAAAGACTTTGTCTGCAAGAAGCTCGGCGGCGGCCCTGTTTATGCATTAATCGGTGATAACAGCGACGAGGCAAAACCAGCAAGCCATGAGGATAACGGCTTTGAGTTCCGTCCGGTTGGATATGGAGTTCAAAACTTTAAGGAAATCCTTGAATCGGCCGAAAAGGCGGGTATCGACTGTGTAATAGTAGAGCAGGACGGTCACCCTGAACGTTCATCAATGGAGGATGCAAAGCTCAGCCGCGACTATCTTAAAACATTAGGCATTTAAGGAGGAAACAATTATGAAATTATGTGTTATGAACCCTGTTCTTAACAGCTATAAACTTGAAGACGCGTTAAAATATCTGCACAGCCTCGGCGTGCAGGCGATGGAGGTAGGTGCCGGCGGTTTTCCGGGTGACGCTCACTTAAAGCATGAAGAAATTATAGGCAAGCCCTACAAGGCAAAGGAATATAAGGAACTCTTTGCTAAATATGATATAGAGATTGCGGCTATAAGCTGTCACGGAAACCCCCTTCATCCTCAGAAAGAGATAGCGGAGAAGTTCCATAATCAGTTTAAGAATGCAATCCTTGCGGCTGAGGAGCTTGGCGTTAAGACAATAATCGGCTTTGCCGGCTGTCCGGGTG
>CADBUP010000014.1 GCA_902797885.1 uncultured Ruminococcus sp. | reverse complement strand
GATTCGCGAGGAACGCCGCCGCTTGAAAACGGTTACCGTTCAGACGGTGAGAATAGACACCGTGGCGATTATGAATCAGCTTGAAAAGAAACCGATTCGGAAGGTGGTGATGTGATGATGAAAGGATATAAAAAGTCCGCCCTTGCGGTAACAAGGAACGGACAAAAAATAAAGTAAAGAAACACTACATTAATGATACCACAGGATATTATTAATGTCAAGTACGGAGGAATTTTTGTTATGAATGAATTATCGGTATATAAGCAAATGACGCTCAGTCCTAATGAATGTCTTGCGGCAATAAAGAGGGAAATCGGCTTGAAAATAACCTGTGTTCCGTTTGCAATCAAGGTTATAGACGCGTTGAAAACACTTAAAATCAAAACGAACGATGACGCGATTAAGGCGGCCAACACGCTGCTTTCGGGGCTTCAAACCCTGTGGCAGGGCGGCATAATTGCTGAAGATTATGACAAGCTCGACTTTGTGAACAGAGGCAATACCATTGTTCCGTCCGCAAGGGTGGAGGCATTTTTAAGGGCGGCGGCAAGAAAAGGCTATCGCATAACCGACACAATAGTTGCCGTGCCGAAAGAGGACGCGGACACAACATATTTCAAAGAGAATTTTTACAACGGCGAAATCGTGTATACATTGGAGGACAGGCGAATAAACAGCGACCGCGCCGTTACAGCAAAGAGGCTTATTGACGGATACTTTGACAAATTCATATGCCGCCTCGAGGTCAGTAACGCCTCGACAAATCAACGTATAGTAATGACGGTGTGCGAAATGTCGGCGGCTGATATGCTTGAAGTATCGTCCGTCAGCGAGCAGGGAATATATAAATCACGCTGGGAGGAATACACGAATAGCTACGGCTACAAAAAGAAACGCAAGGTAATTACAAACGAAATCAACAGCGGTTCATTTTGGGTAAAGTGGACGGGAGAAATGGTAAACAAGACCATAATCCGCCGCGCACTGAAACGAATCAAAGAGGTTTTGCCGGAACTAAAGGAATCAATATACGCCTTTGAAAGCGACGATAATATCACGGTCGAGACAGCCGAAACAACACCGATTCCCGAACCGGATATAGAAATTCCCGTAATTGCTGAAAATGTTAATCTGCATAAGCTCACGCCCGAGCAAAAGGAAGAATGCAAAGAAATGCTTGAAATATTCAAGGCTAATCCTAAGCTTGCCGACGATAAGATGAAAGAGGTAATAAAGATGTTTGATGACGGCGCAGACAAACAGACCGTTATCAATGCCGAATACGCAAGCATAAGGGCTTTAATGATGTCAAAGAGTAGAAGCGCAAGGCTTAAGGAGTATTTGAAATGAACAGAACAAAGTTAAAGCAGGGAACGCTTGCGTGGGAAAAGGCAAGGGAAACGCGCATAGGCGGAAGCGAAATCTTTGATATAGTGAGATATTACGCAAGCGATGACGAATTACAGAACTGCGGTATAAACGCGGAAAAGTTCCGAGCCGAAAGGCCGTACACCTCTGTATGGTCACTATATCACAAAATGCGCCGTGACGGAAAGTATCACAGAGAGGCCCTCGCCCCCGAATTTGCCGAATACGGCCACGCGGTCGAGCCTTACGGTGTGTATGTACTGCAAAAAGGACGGCAAAAGAAAGTCAAGCCGGGAGAGGTTTATGCCGATGATAAACTTATCGTCAGTCTTGATATTTCGGGTACGGCGGAGGAAATTGACGATGTTCCGTTTGATTTCGGAAACGGAAAGCCGAAAAAGGGTCAGAAATTTGTATGCGAGCAAAAAACTATGATGCCGCAAAAAGCAAAGGGCGGCTGTGTTCCTTTTAAATATATCGTACAAGCCCAGCATCAGATTATGCAGACAAAGGCGGCCTTCTTTATTCTTCAAATAATGATTTTAAATGATGATACGCCGTTCATCAGGGGCAGGATATGTCAGATGCCACGCAGAAAGAAATTTGAATATTTAAATGAAAATATGGCTGTCAAGCACTTGTATTTTCAAAATAATCAGCATCTCGGTGAATTGATAAACACTTGTACACAGCGCTTTTTTGACGCTGTTGCGAACAAACAAGAGCCGACCGCATATATCGAAAACGACAGTCAGCAGAACATCATCGAATGTATAAGACAGAACAGCTTGTTTGACCCGGACGCGGTTGTCGAATATGATTTAAAGCCGTACGCGGAGGCAAAAGCGAGAAAAGATAAATCGGCAAGCGTGCTGTCCGCCGAACTTCAGAAAATCATTGAGACGGCGAAAGTGAAAAACGCGTGTAAGTTTAAATCGGAATGCGGAATTTCGGCAAGTTTCTCAAAGAACGGCAGATTTTTAGTTAAGGAGCGTAAAATATGAAACTTTATCCATATCAAAACGAAGCGGTAAACCACGCCATGGAAATGCTGACAGAACGCAGAAATTCTCTGATTGTTGCCGGAACAGGCGCGGGAAAAACAATTATGATGGCGGCGGCAATCGGGAAATTCTTTAAAGGATTCAAAGCGGTACACGGACGAAATCCTCATATATTGGTGCTTGTTCACCGCACCGAAATACATAGTCAGAATCACAGCAAGTTTTCTCTTGTGTGCCCTGATATAGCGACATCCGAAATAACATCTGCGGCAAAGAGCCTGAAAGGCTATGTGCATTTCGGAATGGTTCAGACGGTGGCAAATATTATGCCTGAGTTAGAGAGAGCCAAAAGCTATTTTGATTTAATTGTGATTGACGAGGCACATCACGCCAAAGCTTCAACATACGAGGAAATAATCAATCAAAATTTAAATGGCAATCCAAAAGCCGCGCTGCTCGGCGTGACGGCGACCCCAAACAGGGGGGACGAGCTTCCGCTGATACATCTGTTTGATAACTATTTTCAGATAACGACAAAATTTTTGATTGACAGTCACTATCTCACACGACCGAAGTTTTTGGATTTATCACCTATTTTCAGTCTTGACGGTAAATCCGAAAAAGGACATTTGGCGAAAAATTGCAAGGATGACGAACAGGGAAATGCACTTATCAGAAAAATGTGCGATGACTTTCTCAGGCATAAAGAGCCGGGCAAAACGATAATATTTGCACCGAACCACGAATTTTGTCAAAGAGTATACGAATATTTAAAAGAACTCGGCAGAAATCCCGCATATCTTGCTTCGGGGATAGATGATGCATTGCGAAAAGCTGAGGTTGAAAGATTCGAGAAAAGCGGGAGCGAAGAGCTTATTAACGTTGACATATGCACAGAGGGTTACGACTTTCCGCCGCTGAGAAACCTTGTGGACTTTGACACAAACGGAACCCACGGACAATGGGTTCAAAAGGTCGGCCGGGTGCTCAGAACTGCGCCGGGGAAAACGACCTGTACAGTTATTGATTTCGGCGGAAACGTTGATATGTATCCCGACGGAATAGAAACAACGGTCAACCTATACGGGGCTGTTAAAAAGGAAAAGGGCAAGAGACTTGTTGAAAGAGACTTTTTTAAGACCGACAGCGAGGAAAAGGACACAGCCGAGCTTATCGGACAGGACGATTTCCAATACACGCCATATCACTTGCCAAACGGCTTTGAGAGCGTGAATGACGCGGATTTCGGGATTGTGTTTGTTGCTTGCGGCAGAGACAGTGATTGTATCATAACCGGCAAGGACGATGAATACACGCTTTATTGCGGTAACAAGAAAAGTATTACAAAGGTTCATGAGGGCGGATTTGACGAGTGCATAAGAAACGGCATAGCCGCCCTCGGCGATATACAAACCGATGACGCGCCGATATCTAAAATGCAGATTAAGCTTCTTGCGCCCGAGTATCCGACAACGGCGCTGAACAAGCACGGCGCAAACTGTTGTATCTGCTGGAAAACATGGAAAAGTGCAATAAAGGGTGATTGATAGAATAGAATCGGAGGAAACCCAAGAATGAATTTGACCGGCAAAATTAGGGATTGCTTAATTGAGGCGTTTGCGGAGAAAAAGATTTTAACGCTTGAAATATTCGGCAGCAATTTTCCACGCGAAGAGCTTGACGAGCTGATGAATTGCGACAAGCTTGATATTACAATTAAAAAATGGCGTAAAAAACGTTCGCTCAATGCCAATGCGTATATGTGGAAACTATGCGGCGAGCTTGCGGAAAAGCTAAACATCAGTAAGGAGGATGTTTACCGCATACATATACGTGCGGTTGGAATATTCAGAGTGCTTGAAATTAAAGAGGATGCGGCAAAAACAATGTTTACTGCGTGGCAGAGACAAGGGTTAGGCTGGTTTGTTGACGAGATAGGAACGGTAAATGAAATAACCACCGCAATTTTGTATTACGGCTCATCAACATACAACACGGCGCAGATGTCAAGGCTTATCGACAGCGTGGTGCAGGAGTGCGAGTGTCAGGGTATACAGACAAAAACTCCCGACGAACTCGCGAAAATGAAATCACTATGGGAGGCAGAACCGATTGAAGAGTATAATTCAGGAAGATAACGACAAATGTTTTCTTTGCGGCGGAGGCTGTGGTTTAGAACCGCTTGACAGACATCACATATTCAGCGGTTCAAACCGTAAATGGTCAGAAAAGTATGGCTTGACAGTATACTTGCATCATGATAAATGCCACATATTCGGTAAGAACAGCGTTCACGCGAACAGAGAGATAAGGGACAAGCTTTGTGCTTATGCGCAGAAAATAGCAATGAAATATTACGGATGGACAAAAGAGGATTTTATTAAAATATTCGGAAGGAGCTGGATTTAATGATAAACAAAGTAATTTTAATGGGAAGGCTGACGAAAGACCCGGAACTTCGGCGCACGGGAAATCAAACGCCGGTATGTACGTTTTCGATTGCTGTCGATAACGGCTACGGCGAGAATAAACAGACGGATTTTATTAATTGTGTTGCTTGGAATAAAACCGCTGAATTTGTCAGCAAGTATTTCACAAAGGGTAAGATGATTATTGTCATCGGCCGAATCTCAACGCGGAGCTGGGAAGGTCAGGACGGAAAGCGTAACTATGCAACCGAAGTTGTTGCAAGCGAAGTAAGCTTTGGCGAAAGCAAGTCGGAGAATTCCTCCACCGCCAAAGATGACTTTACACCGCTTGATGAAGCAGACGATGATTTACCTTGGGGGAGCGAATGATGTATCACAAAGAAATATTATCAAAGAGAATTAAAGAATTGCGGCAAGAAAAGAATTTGACACAGCGACAGCTTGCAGAAAAGGCAAATACTACCGCAACGTCTATATCTGCATATGAAAAAGGACAAAAAAACCCATCGATAGAAGTATTATGCAATATCGCAAATGCTCTTGAAACATCGGTTGATTGGCTGTGTGGAAACACTGAATCCAAAGGCAATTATACGACTTTGGATGCTATAAGGATATTGGCGCAGATAAACGGACAATTCGGCGATATAATTACTTTTATGGCTCAATACCACAAAATGTACGAACTGCTATCGCAAGACAAAATAACGCAAAGCATATTTGACAGTTGGCTTGCAGGGGCAACACATAAATAAGGGGTGATTTTAATGAAAGAGACGCAATGTAAACGGATTTTAAGGTATATGCAGGTTTTCGGGAGTATAAGCACAAGAGAGGCGTTTAATGATTTGGGCGTTGCGAGGCTTGCGAGCCGCATACATGATTTAAAGGAACAAGGAATACCAATCAGCGGCAAGATGGAAACAACCAAAAACCGATACGGTGAGACGGTGAGCTATAAACGTTATCGGCTTGCCGGTACGGCACTAAGTGACACTAAACAGCGTGATATGATGTAGGAAAACAAACAGGAGAGTGATAGGTATGGCAAGACCGATAAAAAAGGGGCTTGACTACTTTCCTTTTGACATCGACTGGAAAAAAGGCGCAATGGAATATCTGTATTGTATGTACGGGATTCTCGGCGTGGCGGTTATAAAACTGTCGCTTGAACCGAGAATATACGGCGGCGAGGGATATTTTGTCGAATACAACGAGCGGAGTTCGTTAATTTTTTCAAATGAATTCGGGGACCAACTAAGCGTTGTTGATACAAGAGATAAAAAACGTCCCGAAATATATGACGAGATTGTTCAGGCCGCTATAGAATACGGTATATTTGACAAAGAGATGTATAAAAAATATGGCATTCTTACATCTGTGGATATACAGGAAAGATATGTCCGCGCAAAAGAAAAAAGCCAACGGGTAGAAATGGAAAGCCGCTACCTTTTGTTAAGTGATGTCAAAATTCCCAAAAACGTGGAATTAATCGGGGTTTACGGGGAAGAAACAGGGGTTTTTTGCCCCGAAAACTCCACAAAGGAAAGTAAAGTAAAGGAAAGTAAAGTAAAGGAAAGTAAAGTAAAGCAGAGGAAAGAAAGCGAGTCGGCCACAGCCGCCGACCGCGTTCTATCGGAATATGAAAGGCTTATAGGAATTCCCACAGGGAATATCGTTGATTTGATTGACGGATATTTAGCGGAGGGAATGACACCCGAGCTAATGATACGGCTAATCGAATATTCGGTTGAGCGCAATGCACGAAGCTGGACATACATAGAAAAAACGATAATAGGCAACTTGAAGGACGGCATTTTAACGATAGACGATTATAACAGGCACAGAGCCGACAGGCAGAAAGCTTTGGATAATCAAAATAATCAAAATATCAAAAAGCCGCAAAAATCGAAGTTTAACAATTATGATGACGGAAATTTGAGCCGTGCAGAGATTGAAGCCCTTGAAGAAAGAATATTAGACGAGCTTTTAGAGGAGGCGGAGACGTGATACTTGCGATAGACCCGGGAACAACCGAGAGTGCATATGTTATATGCGGCGAGGACTATAAGCCGTTGTATATCGGAAAGGTGAAAAACGGCGAAATGCTTGAAATAATCGAAAATTATGATTATGACGAGCTTGTGATAGAGATGATGGCAAGCTATGGCATGGCGGTCGGCCGTGAGGTTTTCGAGACTTGTGTATGGATAGGGCGGTTTTGGGAAGCGTCAACAGCACAGAAAAAGTCATACATATACCGAAAGGACGAGAAGATGAACCTTTGCGGAAGCACAAGAGCCAAAGACACAAATATCCGTGTGGCGTTAATCGATAGGTTTGCAAAGCACGATTTAAAAAACGGCAAGGGAACGAAACAAAATCCCGACTGGTTTTACGGATTCAAAAAGGATATTTGGGCGGCATATGCCGTTGCGGTTACGTATTTGGATATGAGGTGAGAATATGACCCTCACGGAGGCGATAGAAAAGGTAAAAAAGCACCGCGTTTTAATCGGCATAGTTGACGGCGAGAAGTCGGACAGGGCGAGGGCGCTCGATATACTGATTGCGATAGCGG
>CADBUP010000013.1 GCA_902797885.1 uncultured Ruminococcus sp. | reverse complement strand
GATTCGCGAGGAACGCCGCCGCTTGAAAACGGTTACCGTTCAGACGGTGAGAATAGACACCGTGGCGATTATGAATCAGCTTGAAAAAAAGCCAATCCGGAAGGTGGTGATGTGAGATGAAAGGATATAAAGGATTTGAAAAAGGGCTTGTTTGCAGAGGCAAGCAATACGCCGAAAACACAGTATTTGAAGAAGATAAGGCTGAAATTTGCAGTAGCGGAATGCATTTCTGTGAGTTACCTCATCAGGTGTTTGAGCATTATTCGCCCGGTGAGAATCACGAATTTGCTGAGGTTGAAGCATTAGACGAAGCTTTTACCGATGATAACAGAAAATATTGTACAAAAAAGCTTAAAGTCTGAACAAAAGTCAGCGTGTTTGATATATGTAAAATCAGCGTAAATACTTTTTTTGAAAAGTTTGACTTTAATAATAAGATAAAAACAGCAAAAGAAAGCAAAGAAAATAATGCAGGTGACCGTGGTGCGGCTAATGCGGGTTACCGTGGTGCGGCTAATGCAGGCTACGGTGGTGCGGCTAATGCGGGTGACTGTGGCGCGGCTAATGCGGGTCACTATGGCGCGGCTAATGCGGGTGACTATGGCGCGGCTAATGCGGGTGACTATGGCGCGGCTAATGCGGGTGACTGTGGCGCGGCTAATGCGGGTAACTATGGTGCGGCTAATGCGGGTACCTGTGGTGCGGCTAATGCGGGTAACTATGGTGCGGCTAATGCGGGTGACTATGGTGCGGCTAATGCGGGTCGCTATGGTGCGGCAATCGTGCGTGAAGACGGGTCTGCTTCGGTTGGTAAAAGCGGTGTTTCGGTTGCGTTTGACGGACAAGCAAAGGGAAGTCTCGGCGCGGTAATTGTTCTTATCGAATCAGATAATAACAGAAACGCCATAAACGCCAAATCATATATTGTTGACGGCGAAAAGGTTAAAGCTGATACGTACTATAGGCTTAAAGGCGGTAGGAGGGTTGAAGTAAAATGATACACGAAACCGGGAATATAAAAAGTCCGCCCTTGCGGCAACAAGGAACGGACAAACCAATATTTAATAAAAAAACACTACATTAATGATAACACAAGATATTGTTAATGTCAAGCAAATTTAAAGGAGAGAATAAAGATGGAACATTGCATCTTAAAGGTATATCACATACCGAAGAACGAAAAGAGAGGGGTAGAAGGACTTGTAAGGCTCACAAGCTCCGCAACGGAGATTTTAAACAGGCTTCAACGCGAAACGGGGCTGACTCAAAAACATATTGCGTCGGAATTGATTGCATTTGCGTCGAAATATGTTGAAATCAAAGAAATCACATTAACAGATTCAGAAATGGAGGAAAACTAATATGGCAATTTTAAGACCCGAGGAAATGGACTTTTCGGCAGATAATATCATTATGATAATCAGCGGCTTGCCCGGAGTGGGAAAAACAACAACTGCGTGCAGTGCGCCAAATGTTGCGGTTATCGACACCGATAACGGAATGAAGCGTGTCAACCCACAGCACAGAAAGGAAACAATTTCAGTCAGTACATATGAGGAACTCTTAAACGACCTAAAAAGCGAGGAAATCGCAAAGAAAGATACCCTTGTATTTGACACAACAGGAGCATTTATCGAACTTCTTAAAGATTGGGCAATGCGGAATAATCCTTCGGCCTGCAAAAAAGGCGGCGGTATTTCACAGAATGGCTTCGGGATAGTAAAGTCAGAGTTTTTGAGAATTTCAAACGAGCTTCGCAAGAAGTTTAATGTTATTTATATGTTTCATACTTCAAAGAAAGCGGATAAGGACGGTAATCCTGTGTATGAACTGATGTGCGAAGGTGCGGCGCGTGAGCTTGTGTGGCAGCCCGCCGACTTAGGGGCATACCTCCAGATTATCGACAACAAGCGTTATCTTTGTTTTTCACCGACACAAGAATATTCGGCAAAGTCAAGTTATGGCATAAAGGGACTTATAGCAATTCCGGAGCTTAACGGCAGCGAACCCAATGACTTTTTAACAAAACTTTTTGAAAAGGTCAAAGCAAATATCAGGGCGGAAAATGAGGCGTTTAAGCCACAGAAAGACGCATATAAAAAGGCAATGTGCGATGGAATAAAGCTTATAAACTCAATGACAACAGCCAAAGAAGCCGCACCGGTAATGGATGCAATAAAGAAGCTCAAGCACAGTTTAACCTCTGAAAAAGAGCTTAAAGCACATTTTTCGGACAAGCTTAAGGAATTAAATATTGTATGGAACAAGGATAAAAAGGCCTATGAACAGCAATAAATTTCTGATTACACAGACATTGCTTTCATCATATGGATGGGCGTTTAAGACTGAGAATGGGTATAACGATTTTTTAAAGACTCTGCGGCGGACAAGAACGCCGCAGAATCAAGCGATGCTCGACGGAATTCACTTTGAAAATCTCGTTACGGCATACGCAGGCGGAGCAATGCCGGAGGAAAAACACAAATGGCACGACGGAATTTTAGGTGTGGGCGATATAGTGAGAGGCGGAGCGTTTCAGGTCAAGCTGGCACGCGATGTCACCGTAAACAATGTTAAATTTGTATTGTACGGTATACTTGATAATCTTAAATGCGGAACGGTCTATGATATAAAGTTCAGCAAGACGTACCACGTCGGGAAGTACCTTGACAGTCCTCAGCACCCGATGTATTTGGAATTATGCCCGGAAGCAAAAAAGTTTGTGTATGTAATATCAAACGGCAAGGATGTATATAAAGAGGAATATCTGCGCGAAAACGTGCCATCGATTATTCCCGAAATATCGGAATTTATGGATTTTTTGGATAAGCATAACCTTGTAAGGATTTATACCGAAAACTGGCAAAGCAAATATTGAATTATAAAACTGAAAGGAAGATGAAATATGTCAAATTGGGATGACTATAAAAGAGAAGAAAGACAGAAGGTGGAACCGGGTGATTATCGCGTGATGATAACCGAGGCGGAGGAGACAACTTCAAAGGCGGGCAATCCAATGATAAAACTTAACATCGTGCCGAACACACAGGATGGCACAAAGATTAACATCAAACATTATATCGTCAAGAATGAGTATTTTAATCGTAATATGACCGAAATTTTCGACAGCTTTAATATTCCTGAAGGGAACTTTAACTTTTTGGAATGGGTGAACGCGGTCGGGGCGGCAAGGCTCAAAGAGGACGAGGACGGCTATCTTAAAATCCATTACTTTCTTAATAAGAAGAAAGCAGAGAAGCTTCCCGAATGGTACGGCGAAAAACCCGAACGCAATATGGTGAGTGAGGAATTTTCAAAGGTCGTTGATGACGACGATATGCCCTGGGGATAATATGCGCAAATATTTAACGGATAAGGAAATCAAAGAACGGCTCAAAGATATGACCATTATATGCGACACGCGCGAGCAAGTCAATTATCATATCACAGAGTATTTAAGTTCAAAAAAACTGCCGTTTAAAACGCGGAAGCTTGACGCGGGGGACTATTCGTTTGAGATAGGTGAGGCGGCGTTTGATGACGAAATAGCAATAGAAAGAAAGGCAAACATAGATGAGCTTGCCGGCAACCTCACAGCGGGGCGGCAGAGATTTGAAGACGAATTTTATCGGGCGAAGGCCAATGGAACAAAGATATTCTTGTTGATTGAGAATTGCAGCTGGCAAAAGATTCGCAGTCACGATTACCGAAGCAAGCTAAACCCAAACAGCTTAAAAGCCACACTTTTGGAATGGCAGGCGAGGTACAACATAACAATTATTTTTTGTAATCCTCAGGAGAGCGGCGAAATAATATACGGGATTTGTTACTATTGGCTTCGGAATCATTTAAAGTACATAGCAGGTGATATAAAATGAATTTTATAAACGAGGTGACCGAACGGGTCACGATGCCTCAGGTGCTTTCGATGTACCATAAAACGGGCAGGGGTAACCGTACCCCTTGCCCCTTCCATAACGGAAAAAACAACAACTTAGGGTATAACGACAGGGTGTATCATTGCTTTGTCTGCGGGGCAAAGGGAAATGTAATCACTTTTGTCCGCGATATGTTCGGGCTGGATTCGGCAGGTGCGGCCGAAAAGCTTAACCGCGACTTCGGACTGGGACTTCCCATAGGACAGCGTATGACGATTCGTCAGAGAAGAGAGTACATGGAAATTGCGAAAAGGCGTGAAACAGAGCGGAGAGAAAAGAGGCTTGAGGAAGAACGACATCAGAGGTTCATAGATGAGCTTCGCGATGAGTACGCAAGGCTTGACCGAAACCGCATACTGTATGCGCCGAAATCACCCGATGAGGAATGGCACCCGTTATATATCGAGGCGATTCGTAAGATAGATTATCAAGGATACCTCATTGAATTATATACATAAGTGAGGAAGAATCAATATGGATTTAAAGGATAACGACATAATGGGGATGACCCCGAAAACGCTGCTTAGCAGCGAGACAATCTACAGTATATTTGACATAATGGACGAGCCTGAGCGAGCGCGGATTATTGCGATAATGACGGCGAGAGCAAAGGAATTTAAGATGGAACGCGAGTTTAAAAGCGTAATAAAGGCATACACCGAGGCAGATAAGAATTTAGAGCGTGAGTACAATAAGTTCGCGCGGAAGGATGAGATTCCGCTAAAGCGAGACAGCCGCGACAAGGCCTTGGATACAATCGAAAACTTTTTGATGATACTCAGGGGCGACAGTCGGTTTGACGGAATTGTGTTTAACCAACTTGCATACTGCCCCGAAGTCAAAAAAGACGGTGAAATCCGACGCTGGACGGACGCTGACGATAGTGAGACACGCCGGTACATCGAGGATAAATACAAAATTCATAATATAAATAAGCTTGATGATGCAATGAGAATCATCTTTCGCGAGCGTGAATACGACCCGATAAAACAGCTTATCGAAAGCGAAAAATGGGATGGAGTTGAGCGGATTCCGACATTTTTGGTCAAGTGGTTAAAGTGTGAGGATACGCCGTATACGCGGGAGATTACGCGGCTTATGTTTGCCGGAGGAATCAACCGTTTGTACAATCCCGGATGCAAGTTTGACGATGTGATAATCCTAATCGGAACGCATCAGGGCGAGGGAAAAAGCACATTCGTGCGGTGGCTTGCACTTGAGGACAGGTTTTTCACCGAAGTGACGGAAATAGAGGGGCAAAAGGGAATGGAAGCGGTTGAAGGCGCGTGGGTATGCGAGATAGCCGAGCTCCTGGCTCTGACCCGAACAAAGGAACAAGAGGCGGTCAAGAGCTATATAACGCGGCAGAATGACAGGTATCGCCGTCCCTTTGACAAGCGCGTGACCGACCATTTAAGGCGGTGCATATTTGTAGGGACAACCAATAAGGAGCAGTTCCTGACCGACAAGACCGGAAACCGCCGCTTTTATCCGATAAAGGTCAACCAAAGCGGCTATGACTTGTTTAAGCACGAAAAAGAGGTCAAGGCCGAGATACTTCAATGCTGGGCGGAGGCAAAGGCAAAATACGATAAGGGCGAGATGCTTCCGTTTGCAGACAACAGCCTTAGAGAGAAAATAAAGGAAATGCAAAGTGGTGCGGTCGAAGATGATTACCGCGACGGAATGATTGCCGCTTATCTCAAAGACCGTGACGAGGTGTGCATTTTAGAGCTTTGGCAAAAGGCGCTTGATAATCCGTACACCAAACCAAGCAAGAAGGACAGCAACGAAATTTCGCTTATTCTTCAGGCAACAGGAGTATGGAGACGAGATGAAAAACCCAAAAGAATACCAACCTACGGTTTGCAAAGGATATGGCGGCGAACCGACCTTGTGAACGGATTTATTCCAATTTCCGGCGAAGAAGCGGCATCGGGAGATTTTTAACATTGAATTGTGCATTTTGCACAATAAAAAGTTAGTAGCATAGTTAGTAACGACTTGGTAGCGACTTAGTAACACTTTAGTAACATTAAAAAATCCCGTAAAAACGTTTCTTTTGTATATATTGACTATGATTTGTTACTATCTTTTTCTATAGAAAATATATTTAATATTTAATATATATATTAAAAAAATAAATATACTCTTAAGAAAGTCAGTAACAGTAACATTTTGATAAAGTCGTGTAAACCCTTATATATCAAGGCTTTGAATGTAATTTGAGCATTGTTACCAACAAAAAAATAATTGAGTTGGTAACAAGAAAGGAGGCCAAAATGAAAAATTTGGATGAAGAATACAGAGAATTTAAGAAATATTTAAACACTTTGGATTTAAGTGAAGTGGAATACGAACGCAGAATCAAAGAATGGTGTGATAAGAATAATTATTAACGAGGTGAGAATATGACCCTCACGGAGGCGATAGAAAAGATAAAAAAGCACCGCGTTTTAATCGGCATAGTTGACGGCGAGAAGTCGGACAGGGCGAGGGCGCTCGATATACTGATTGCGATAGCGG
>CADBUP010000012.1 GCA_902797885.1 uncultured Ruminococcus sp. | reverse complement strand
TAACTCAAATCTTGCCGGAAAGGCAACAAACACTTCCGTTCTTCGGACTACTGTCCCCAACCAACCGTTTACACCGAAAACGGATTACCATCCGGCGACAAAAAAGTATGTTGATGATTCTGTCGCGGCTCTCAAAACCGAGTTGCTCGCTTTAATTAACAAAAGTTAAGAGTCGGAATTATATTTTTCATACAACAAAAAAGTCCGGAAAAATTCCGGACTTTTTTAATATTCTAAGCTTATTTAAGTTCAACTGTTGCGCCAACTTCTTCAAGCTTAGTCTTGATTTCTTCAGCTTCGTCCTTAGAAGCGCCTTCCTTAACGGGCTTAGGAGCACCGTCAACAAGACCCTTTGCGTCAGCAAGACCAAGCCCGGTGATTTCTCTTACAACCTTGATAACCTTAATCTTCTGGTCACCTGCAGCAGCAAGGATAACATCGAATTCAGTCTTTTCTTCAGCAGCGTCGCCGGCACCTGCAGCACCTGCAACCATAACCGGAGCAGCAGCAGATACGCCGAACTCCTCTTCCAAAGCTTTTACCAAATCATTTACTTCAAGTAATGTTAATTCTTTTATTTCATCAAGAATCTTTGTTACATCAGCCATTTTAAATTTCCTCCATATTATAAAATTTCTTTAAGTTTTTTAATAAATAATCACAAACCGAGAATTATTCTTCGGTTGCTGTATCTGAAGAAGCTTCTTCAGCAGGAGCTGTTTCTTCAGCAGGAGCCGCTTCAGCAGCCTTTCCGGGTGTAGCCTCCTCGTCAACAATAGCCTGCAATGTTCTTGCAAGTTTGCTGATAGGTGACTGCAGCGAACCAAGCATCTTTGAAATAAGAACTTCCTTTGACGGGATTGATGCGTATACCTTGATTTCATCAAGAGAAACAACCTTACCGTCTATAAAACCACCCTTGATTTCAAGAGCCTCGTTATCTTTTGCAAAATCGACCAGAACCTTAGCCGGAGCCACAACATCTGTTTCACTTGTAGCAATGGCAGTAGGTCCGTGAAGAACCTCATCAAGCTCATTCATACCGAGCTCGTTTACAGCGAAACGAGTAAGGTTATTCTTAACAACAGCGTATTCTACGCCCGCCTCTCTCAGCTTAACACGAAGCTCAGTATCCTGAGCAACTGTCAAACCTCTGTAATCGGCAAGAACACCTGCCTGAGCGTTCTGAAATCTTTCCTTGAGTTGTTCAACTATCGCCTTTTTACTTTCTAAAACCTTCTGACTTGGCAATATAATTTCCTCCTTTCTGCCTTTTAATTCCGCTATGGAATATCATCAGCAGAGCCAATGAAAAGCCCTGTGCGCCAAGCAGACGCACAGGGAGAAATTGCAATAAATTTGCATTTTATCCTCGGCAGGATTTACGGCAATGCCACCTGCTGTCTGCGGAACCTATATTAATTTAATTTTTATCTTATACAAGCTTGTTCGGATTCAACTTGATACCGGGACCCATTGTAGAAGCAATGGTAACCGATCTCAAATACTGACCCTTTGCCGCCGCGGGCTTTGCCTTGATGATTGCGCCCATAAGCGCCTCAAAGTTTGCCGCAAGCTTCTCTGCTCCGAAGGAAGCCTTTCCGATGGGGCAGTGGATAATATTGCTCTTGTCGAGACGGTACTCAATCTTACCTGATTTAATCTCGTTGATTGCACGGGTAACATCAGGTGTAACCGTACCGGCTTTCGGGTTAGGCATAAGTCCCTTTGGGCCCAATATTCTACCTATTCTACCTACAACACCCATCATATCCGGGGTTGCAACAACAACATCAAAATCGAACCAGTTCTCTGACTGAATCTTCTGTGCGAGCTCTTCCGCACCTACATAATCCGCACCTGCAGCCTTAGCCTCATCAGCCTTGCCCTCACGTGCGAAAACCAAAACACGAACATTTTTACCCGTTCCGTTAGGAAGTACAACCGCACCTCTAACCTGCTGGTCAGCGTGTCTTGAATCAACACCGAGCTTAACGTGGAGTTCAACGGTTTCGTCAAACTTTGCCGTTGCAGTTTTGCAAACCAAATCCAAAGCGTCAGCGGTGTCGTATAACTTACCCTTTTCAAGCAGCTTTACGCTGTCCTGATACTTTTTACCTTTCTTCAATTTAAAATCCTCCTATGGTGGTTCAGCAGGACGTCTTGCGCCCCTCCCACTATTTTAAGAACTGTCGAATTATTCCTCAACAGTAACACCCATTGAACGGGCTGTGCCGGCGATCATTGACATTGCGGCTTCGATTGAAGCAGCGTTAAGATCGGGCATCTTCTGTTCAGCGATAGCCTTAAGATCAGCTTTGCTGAGCTGTGCAACCTTTGTCTTGTTAGGTACGCCCGAACCGCTCTGAATCTTACAAGCTTTCTTGATAAGAACAGGAGCCGGCGGAGTTTTTGTAACAAAGGTAAAGGAACGATCCTGATATACGGTAATAACAACCGGGATAATCAGACCTGCATCCTTTTGAGTTTTCTCGTTAAACTGCTTTGTAAAGTCCATGATGTTAACACCATGCTGACCGAGAGCAGGACCAACCGGGGGAGCCGGAGTAGCCTTACCTGCGGGAATCTGCAGTTTAATGTAACCGGTAATTTTCTGTGCCATTATGAATACACCTCCTCATTTCACAAACGTGGTAATATCGGGATATACTTATGCACATCCCTCCCACAACCGCCGCAGAGCGACGGAATATATAAACGGACTCAGCCGTGTGGGTAACAATTTTATGCGATTAAACCAAAGTTCCTACCTGGTTGAACTCAAGCTCAACATCGGTATCACGGCCGAACATCGAAACCTTTGCGTGAACCTTTTTCTTATCCATCAGGATTTCGGTGATGACCCCTACGAAGCCTTCAAGAGGTCCATATTTAACTCTGATATTATCGCCTTCTTTAAAGTCAAGCTGTACGGACTTATGTTCAAGCCCCATAGACTCAACCTCAGCGTCAGTAAGCGGCACCGGCTTTGAACCCGGGCCGACAAAACCCGTAACGCCACGACAGTTTCTGACAACATACCAACTCTCGTCAGTCATAATCATCTTAATCATGACATAGCTGGGGAATATCTTGCGCTCAACCGTTTTCTTTTTGTTGTCCTTAACTTCGACAACCTCTTCCATCGGAACTTTAATCTCTTGTATAACGTCAGACATATTTCTGTTCTCGACGGTTTTCATTATATCGGCCATTACTTTATTTTCATAGCCGGAATAAGTATGTGCAACATACCATTTCGCGTCTTTTGAAGCCATATAAATCGGGAAAAATCCCTTCCCTCCTGTAATTATCTGTTAAGAAACAGTGACATGAGCCACGTAAACAGCCAATCAAGGCCGCAAATAACAACACCTACAATCAAAACGTAAACAAGAACGGTAATAGTGTTCTGTTTTACCTTTTCGAGGGAAGGCCATACAACCTTTTTCATCTCGGCTTTTACATCTTTAAAATAATTTGCTATTCTTGCAAAAAACTTAGGCTTTGCCTGATCCATAATCCTACACTCCTTATTTCGTTTCCTTATGCAGTGTGTGCTTTTTGCAGAAACGGCAGTACTTTTTAAGTTCCAATCTGTCGGGGCAGTTCTGCTTGTTCTTTGTTGTATCATAATTTCTCTGCTTGCACTCTGTGCATGCCAATGTGATCTTAGTCTGCATCTTATGTTCACCTCATTATTTCAATTTAATTTCAACCTTATTCAAGTTGATTTCAAAAGCAGGGCTTTCGTCAACACAAATAAAACCCCTTTTACAGAGGTAAGATTATTATAACAGGTTTTTAGCTGCTTGTCAAGTGTTTTCTCAAAAAATTTCACGAATGGCTCAAGAGAGTCCCCCCTCTTGAGCCATTCGTTATTTAACTCCGTAAAACCTTTTGGCGTTTCTCGTCGTTATTTCGCATATTTCTTCATAAGAAACGCCTTTTATCTCCGCCATCTTCCGTGCAACAAATTCCACATAACCGCTGAAATTCCGTTCTCCGCGATGCGGTTCGGGCGCCATATAAGGACAGTCAGTCTCTATCATCAGCCTGTCAAGCGGAATCACCTCGCATGCCTGAACGGCGCGCCTTGCATTTTTAAAAGTCAAAACCCCGGTGAAAGAAATCATCATACCCAACCTTAATATTTCCTTTGCGGTTTCCGCGCTGCCCGAAAAGCAGTGTACAACACCGTTTGAAATCTTCTTTTCTTTTAGGATTTCAAGGCACTCGCCCTTTGAATCCCTATCGTGAATAACGACCGGCATATTTATCTCCTGTGCAAGTTCAAGCTGACGTATAAACCATTTCTTTTGTATCTCCGGCGGAACATCATCCGGATAGTGATAATCAAGTCCAATCTCGCCGATTGCACGAACCTTTGGCTTTTGTGCGAGAGCCTTAATCTCTTCAATATCCGATTCTGTCAGACCGCCCGTCTCACTCGGGTGAACCCCAACCGAAGCATACACAAAATCATATTTATCGGCAAGTTCCGCCGAACTTCTTGACGTCTGCATACTTGAACCTATGTTTGTTATATTTGTTACGCCATAGTTTTTCAGGCTTTTTAAAACCTCGTCGCGGTCTTTATCAAACTGCTCATCGTCAAAATGAGCGTGTGTGTCAAATAGCATAATCCTTCTGTCCTTTTCTTATCTCTTCTATAAATAAAGTACACCGTCTATTTTACAATATTTTTAATATCCGCCTTGACAGCCTCAACAAGAGCCTCTGCCTCGGTCTTGCTGTCTCCGCGCATCAGACAATAAAGCTTAATTTTAGGCTCGGTTCCCGAAGGGCGGACAACAAAGTTATTGCCATCTTCAAGCTCAAGGTAAATCACATTTGACTTAGGAAGGAGAATTTCCTCCTTCTTGCCGCTTTCAAGTTCGGTACGAACCGATGTCTCATAATCACGCACAGCCACAACCTTCTTTCCCGCAACACTCTGCGGCGTATTCTCGCGAAGGTTATCCATAATTCCGGAAATTTTTGCACTTCCGTCCATACCCTCCATAACAACGGATTCAACATACTCAACGTAATAGCCGTATTTTTTATAGATATTCTCCATCTGTTCCGAAAGGGTGATTCCCTTTTCGCGATAATAAAGCGTCATCTCTGCGATAAGCATTGTCGCAACAACCGCATCCTTATCGCGTGCATATGTTCCCTTAAGATAACCGTAGCTCTCTTCAAATCCGAAAAGATATGTTCCGACACCTGTTTGCTCTGACTCTTTAATCTTCTCGCCTATAAACTTAAAGCCGGTCAGAACCTCCTTCATCTCAACGCCGTAAGCGGAACAGATTGCCTTAACAAGGTTGGTGGTAACTATAGTCTTTACTATATATCCGTCCTTCGGAAGCTCTCCCCGCTCTTTAAGAGATGACAGAATGTATTCGGAAAGCAGAGCGCCTACCTGGTTTCCGGTAAAGTTTACATACTCGCCCTCTTTATTTTTAACTATGATTCCGACGCGGTCCGCATCCGGATCCGTTCCTATAATCAAATCCGCGCCGCATTCCTTAGCGTAGCCGATGGCAAGCTTAAAGCCCTCTTTATTCTCGGGGTTAGGCGACTTAACGGTCGGAAATCTTCCGTCAGGCATTTCCTGTTCCTTTACCACGACGACGTTATCAAAGCCAATCCTCTTTAAAATCTTGCGGACGGGCTTGTTTCCTGTTCCGTGAAACGGTGTGTATACAAATTTAAGTGTGTCGCCCTTTTCTCTGACAAGCTCGGGATTTATACACTGTGCCTGAACGCAATCGAGATATGCCTCCTCTACCTCATCGCCAATCATTACAATAGTGCCTTCGGCAACAGCCTTATCAAAGTCACAGGTCTTAACCCCCGTGAAAATATCTGTCTTCTCGATTTCTTCAAGCACAACCGCCGCAAGCTCAGGGTTCAGCTGTGCACCGTCAGCGCCATAAACCTTATATCCGTTATACTTCGCCGGGTTATGACTTGCCGTTATAACAATTCCCGCCGTCGCCTTTTTATAACGAACGGTAAACGAAAGCTCAGGCACCGGTTTTAATTCTTCGAACAGATATACCTTAATTCCGTTTGCCGCAAGTATCGCGGCTGATGTCTTTGCGAATTCGTCAGACTTAATACGGCTGTCATATGCGATAGCAACGCTAAGCTCCGTTCCCGCGGGGTTCGTCTTAATAAGCTGGTTTGCAAGTCCCTGAGTCGCCTGGCCCACCACATATGAGTTCATACGATTGGGACCCGCGCCGATTATTCCGCGCAGACCGGCCGTTCCGAATTCAAGGTTCTTATAAAAACGTTCTTCGATTTCCTTCTCATCATCTTTAATTCCGTTAAGCTCAGCTACGGTCTCCGCATCGGCATTATCAAGCCATCTCTGATATTCCTTCTTATAATCCATTATTAATACCTCCAATAAAGTCAAGTAAATTTGTTTTCGGTAAACACAGTCCTTTTTTCAGGCTGTAATATTGCTTTTTATTATTGCACTTATATTATACTATTAAACTTGTCCAAATACAACTATAATATTAAAGAATTTTTGGCTCTGTTTGGGTTGATTTTTTTGTTAATGTTTGATATATTATGTAACAAGAGAAGAATTTAGGGCGCCACGCCCAAAGGAGCGATAAATTATGAGAATAGCAATAGGAAGCGACCACGGCGGCATCAATCACAAGGCGTATATCAAGGAATATCTGACCGAAAACGGTTTTGAAGTCAAGGATTTCGGAACAGACACCCCCGAATCGGTGGACTATCCCGATATTGCCAAAACCGTCAGCCTTGCGGTAAGAGACGAGGATTTTGACTGCGGAATCCTGATTTGCGGAACAGGCATAGGAATGAGTATAGCCGCAAACAAGGTACGCGGAATCCGTGCGGCACACGTCACCGATACATATAGCGCAAAAATGGCGAAGCAGCATAACGACGCACAGATTATCTGCCTTGGCGAACGAATCACCGGTCCTGACCTCGCGCTCGAAATAGTCAAGGCATATCTCGGCCAGACGCATCTCGGCGGCAGGCATTCACGCCGTGTCGAAAAGATTATGGAAATCGAAAGTCTGTAGATATTTCGGTCTGTTTTTTGACAATTTGGATATAATATGTTAAAATATTATTAAGAGGTGACATAAATGACGATAACATATGAACTCGGAAGCTCATTATATGTAAACATCACAAACCGCTGCAGCAACGCTTGTACTTTCTGTGTGAGAAACAAACATGATACTGTAAACGGAAAGGACAACCTTTGGCTTGACCGCGAACCGACCATTGATGAAATCAAAACCGATTTTAAAAGGCGTGACCTTTCGGAATATGACGCTGTTGTTTTTTGCGGCTATGGCGAACCGATGATGAGAGCCGATGTTGTTATAGAAATCGCAAAATGGCTCAAGAAAAATCATCCGGATATTAAAATCCGCATTAACACAAACGGTCAGGCGAATATGATATATAAGAAGGATATAACGCCGCAGCTTGAAGGGATAATAGATTGTGTTTCAATCAGTCTTAACGCCGAAAACGCCGAAAAATATCAGAAGCTCTGTAAAAGCGAGTTCGGCGAAGAAGCATATACCGGTCTTTTGGAATTTGCAAGACTCGCGAAGCGGCACGTACCGGAGGTAGTGCTCTCCGTTGTGGATATAATGAAACCCGAGGAAATTGAGCAATGCCGCAAAATTGCGGAGGACTGCGGTGTTACCTTCCGCGTCCGCGAATTTATTAAATAGGAGGATTTATGCTGGAATTAAACGATATTACTCTCGATAAAAAGGAGTTCATCAACGAATTTCTGCGCCGAAGAAAGAGCAGGAACTCGGAATTCTCGTTTTCTTATCTCTATATGTGGCGAAAGAGTTATGATATGAAGTATGCCATCATCAACGATATGCTTTGCATCCTGCCGAAACACACCGACGGACCGCGAAGCGCGAGCTTTCCTATCGGATTTGAAAACCCCGACGGAACAACCCGAAGTATAAAGCATTTTATAGATGAACTTTTGGATTTCTTTAAAGAGAGCGGTAACGAGCCGCTCATTCATCTGTATGACGAAAATACGATGAACATGCTTGTTGAAGAATTCCCGGATAATTTTATCATAACCGAGGACAGAAACAACTTTGACTATGTTTATAGAATTGACGAGCTCACAAACCTCGCCGGAAAGAAGTTTCACTCTAAAAAGAACCATATAAACAGATTTAAAAAGCTATATCCCGACTGGGAATATTGCCGGCTGACACCCGAAAACAACGCCGAATGTATGAAGCTGTTTGACGAATGGCAGGTCGGTAAAGGCTGGGAAGCCGAAAGCATTAGCGAAGAGCGCGAGGCAATCTGTGAATTCTTAAACAGCTGGTCATCCCTCGGCTATATCGGCGGAGGTCTCCGCGTAGGCGGAAAACTCGTTGCCTTTACCTTTGGAGAACCGCTGTGCGGTGATACCGTTGTTATTCATTTTGAACACGTTGACCCTGAGTGTGAGGGGGCATTCACTATGATAAATCAACAGTTTTTAGAACACGAATGGCAGGACTATACCTATGTAAACCGCGAGGAGGATATGGGAATTCCCGGAATGCGAAAGGCAAAGGAGTCCTATCATCCCGTTTTTATGATTAAAAAATATGTAGCAACATTAAAATGAGAGTGACAGAATACGTCACTCTCATTTAGTTTATTCCGCAAACACGTACTCACCCATAAACAGGATATCACCGCTCGTGTTATCCCTTATCACAAACGTAAACGGCTTGTCAAACTTAACCGAAACCGGCTCGGGTGGAAGAGCCGTCGTTCCTACTGAAATCGCCGTTACTGCCGCGGCCTCGGTTCCCTCCTCATCAACATTTATATAAGTCTTGTGAATCGTATCGGTAATCGCCGCATTCCCGCTGTCAAACATATTTTTAAACTCAGCTCTTTCATCAAAAGCTTTGTCTATACCAAGCTTTTTAAGCATTTCGTTCAGTCCCGTGCTGTATTCAACCTTAAATTTCGGCATCGACAGCGCAATGTATTCAGAGTTGAGCTTTGCTGATTTAAGAACCGTTTCGGCATTAAACTTCTCATCCGACTGCATAAGATACATACTTATGTCAAAACCAAGTTTTTCGGCCTGTCCGTCATCTGATTTATAGTCATAATTCTGATACGGAAGCTCAACCACCCGAACGCCGTCTTTGATTCCGCTTTTTGCCCATAGTGTTTTATTCATAAACGGAATTTCAGACTTCTTTCCATTTCTGTCTGTAAAGGTGTCATTCTTTGTCTCTGAAGGGTCAAACTGATTTCTCCATCTTCCCTTGAAGTATACAGCGTTAATCAGCATTGCGGCAAAGTCCGTGTTTTTTTCGGTGATAATTTCCGGAATTTTTCCCGACGTCTTTTCGTTTACCCAGCCGTTGATTTTTTTTACCGCGGTCTTGTTAGTAACGCTTCCCGCTTCCGCGCCGAAAACATCGGCCGCCTTGTCCTCAAACTTCTTTGAAAACTTTTGATTTGTATTATCCGTATTCAGCCAAATCGAATTTGAAACATTAAGCTTCAATAAATCCGACTTTGAATAATTTTTAAGCGTGTTCTTCGTATTCTCGTTATACTTATCCAGGTTGTCTATATCAATCGCCTTTAAAATTTCGGCTTGAGTGTCACCGTCTGCGCCGTTTGCCGCCATAGCAAGAGCCATTTTGATTGAAAACGGCGAGAACATATAGTTTTTGTCCTGCGGCATCTGTTCGTTCATCTTATCAGCGAATGTCTCTGTCTCCTCTGCTTTATCACCGCCTTTCAGCTTGTTGTATAGCCTAAGAAGACTCACCGCCGACTGCTCTGACGTATAACATTTCTTCGGTTCAAAGTTTTCGCCCGTACCACGCATAATATCGAGTGCGGTAATCTCATAGACCGAATTTCTCGCCCAATCCGATATTTCCGAGTCATCGGCATACTTTGTGTCCTCTTTCAGCGGTGTGTAATTTTCACCCTCCGCATACTTCGCCATACGAATTAAAATCTCTGCCGCCTCTTCACGGGTCAGAATACCGTCGGGCTCATAAATACGGTCGCCCACACCTTTTAAAATTCCAATATTGGCAAGTGCAAATATCTTTGCGTTAATAACATCGGTGAAAGGATTCTCCGACACCTTCATAAACGGAATTTCTTTAATCCTGCTGAGTGTATTATACGCCATCTCGCCGAAATCCGAACGGGTTATTCCGCCCGTCCAAACCGGCTTTAAACCTTCTGTGATTCCCAACTCTTCCGCTTCATTTATCTCTTCTCTTGCCCAATCCGATGCCGCGGCCAATGTTCCGCAGCCAACCGCGACTCTCTCCTTAACTCCGTCCGCGAACGCAAAGGGCGTTGCTGAAGCTATCATAGCCGCCGCCATTAATCCCGATAAAAATTTTTTCATTGTTTCATCCTCCTATTTTAATCTCCCGGTTGTTTATACTTTTTAGACCGAAGTAAATTAGAAAAAGTTCCCTCAATTTATAAAATTTATAACAGAATTAAAAAAAGCCGCCGCTTGATAAACGCCTAAAAAGCCGAATACTTTTGTAGGTGCTTATCAAGCGAAAGCTTCAGACTATAAATCTCGGATACAAATTTATTTCTTCGGTATCAAGAGGATTAAACTCCTTCTTTTTCGGTTTACTGCACGGTCTCATTCCAATAGGATTCATCATCAGAAAATATTTCAAAGCGTCATAGAGATGATCCTCCTGAGAGGTATCGACATCCTCCGGCCGGGTGGAATCATAGCCCAATTGCGGAAGCGTTCTTATAATATTCCTGCAATTTTCAAAAAAATATATCATAGGAAGGCCTTCTTCATCAAATGCGAGCCGATAATGAACCTGCATCTTTCCGGCAAGGCGGTTGTGATTTCCCTTATCAAAATAAACTCCCCTCCGTTCCATCATATCAGCAATACTTCCGTCCTCGGTTCCTGTGTTATTCCATATGGCAGGGTCCGCCACCCCGGTTATGTGCAATCCCGAATCCTCGGTTTCTTCTATTTTTCGTATCTCATCTGCAATCTTCTGAGCCGTCCATCGGATTCCCACATCCGGCTCACCCGTACAGCCATAAAGCTCACGATAATTATACGCCCTGCCGTCACCGTCAACTGCATACCAAGACACGGCAAAGGGCTTTGAATAACCAAAGTCAAAGGCGCGGTACCTTCGCCATTCCTTAGGAATCTCAAACGGCTCAATCACATGTGACCATCTTCGTGTCTTTCTTCCCAATGCCGAATTCCGCCATTCGGCAAAAACCTGACCGTCAAATATATCCCATTCGCCGCAAAGAAGCGCCTTTCGCTCCTTCTCTGGAAGCTGTTTAAGCCTGTTTATATAATCCGCATCGGCACGCATAAGGAAAACATTATCATTTACATATGACGGTATGAAGAGCCGGCGTGCGCCGGTCTCTTTATCCGTATGAACCTTATTCGGCTCAAAGCCATCAATAAACCTGTGTTTGACCCAGTTATGTCCCACTCCGCCCGGATTCGTGCTTGACTTAACCATCTTCGGGTAAGGATTTACGCCCCTCACTCTCGAAATCAAGTATGTATATTGGTCCTCGGTGAAATGAGTAAGCTCATCAAACCTCACCACATCATATTCCGCACCCTGATACCTAAGTACATCGGTTTTTGCGGCACAATAGCCGAATTCAATTATAGAACCGTTTAAAAAGTTCCATTTTCTGCTGCTTGCATTGTACGTACAAACAGCTCTCGGATAGAACCCGAGCGAGACCAGAATCAACGAATGTTCAAGCTCGGGATATGTCTTTCTAAGTATAAGCTGACGGCTTTTGGGGTATTTTAGTGCGTAAATCAGAGCGTCCGCAAGCTGTCCGTATGACTTTCCCCCGCCCGCGGCTCCGCCGAACAAAACCTCGTCAGCCTCTGCATCTATAAACTGTTTCTGCGTCTTGGTAAGCTCTAAGTACAGCTTCTCTTTTCCCAATTTCTTCATTTTTACCCCTCCGTCAGATAACCTTAATGGTAACCTCTAAACTTATGTCGCCGTCTGCGGCCGCATCTTCCTTTTCATAGATTGACATAATCTCTTTAGCCGCCGCCAGCGCAACTCTTTCGTTATCGCACGACATAAGCTGAACAAGCTTGTCGTACGCCTTATCCGAGATTTTAGGTTCTGTCCCTTCGTTCTCGGTCAATACGCCGTCAAAAAGTTCTGTATTATCCGTCATTCCCGTTCACCTACCGCCTGACCCACAAGCTTCAAAAGGGCATGGTCGTGAACCCTGATTGCCTGTCTTCTGCTATAGAATACATGAAACTCTATATAGTCCCACCGAATCAGATTTATGTATCTCGCCACCATAACAAGCCTTTCATTCTCATCCAAGATTCCGAAAAGTCTGTCGACATCCTCCATAAGCGTCTCCATCTTATCCTGAAGACTCTCTATCTGGCCGCGGTAATATTTAAGCGACTTTTCAAAATTCTCTACCTTATTGAATTCTTCCTCAAGCTCTTGATAAAACTTTATTTTTAAGGCAAGTTCAGCCTTAACAATCGGAATATTCCTGAGCCATTCTTTTACTTCCTTTACTGTATTTAATACCATTTTAAACATCCTTTCTGTTTTAACTCTTATCTATTTATATTTGTAATTTCATAGTATTCACAGCAACAATCCATATTGCAGAACAAACCGTCCGTACTTTGTACTGCTTCACCATCGTCATAAACAGGCTGTTCACAGTATATACACTCCCCCAAACGTTCTTCTGCGTCCTGCGGTGGATAACTACCGAATATCTCAGCTGTAATTATGTCGGGATGTGTCATATTATATCATCTCCTTTCATTTTTTGTATTTTCCTGACAGTAATATCGAAATATCGGTTATATTTAATATTATATATCGAATTATGTCATAGTCAATGACATTTTATCGAAAAATATCATATTGTATTGACAAATATCTATAACTATGATATTATATAATCGCGGTTATTAGAGCCATTAATCTTATTTGACTGAAATCTGTATGCAAATTTCTCTGATTTTTATAGTAAGGCTTATGGCATATGATACCGACTTCACATAGTGAAACGGAATGAATAAATTATGGCAAATAAAAACATATGTCAGAAGCTTCAGCAAGCACGTAAAGCCGCAGGATTGTCACAACGTGACGTATACGGCTGGCTCGGCGTAAGCCAGTCCACCTTCAGTTCATGGGAGACCGGCAAGTCAGAGCCATCTATTGACACCTTTTTGCGCATCTGTGCAAAATACGGGATTGACAATATCTCTGAATACTTTGCGTCGGAAAGCATCAATAACCGCCGTGTTCTTGACCGCTGTGCAATCAGCAAGTTAATCAGTCTTGACGATGCCGGTCGCGCCGCGGTATATAACTGCCTTAACTATGAGTATGACGCAATGCGTCTTCGTCAAGGTTCGTCGCGGCGCAGACTCCCCATTTATACACATCTGTCACCGATAGCTTTCGACAGCCCTTTCCTTGCCTCGGACTGCTTTGAAATTGAAATCGATGCCCCCGATAACGCCGACGCCGCCGTATGTATTACCGATACCAGTATGGAACCTGTGCTTCGCAAAGGCGAGGTTAAATTTATCAAATACACTCCTCAGCTCTTAGGAGATGAAATCGGTCTGTTTATTCTAAACGGCATGATATACTGCCGCCGGCTTGACTATCGCGGCACCGATATTCTTCTGACGGCTGTCAACACAGACTATTCATCGCTCAGAATTTCCTTCCGTGACAACCTTGTTATTATCGGCAGGGTCCTGCTCTGATGCAATTTTTCGCAGACCCTCAATCAGTTTTTCTTTTCCGTCTAAGTGCATACATTCAAGCATAAGGATTGATTCTCGTATTGTATCCTTATGGAAAAGTCCCATCTTCCATAAATCCGTAAGCGTTTGATTTTGTGTCACCCTGCTGTACGGATTATTTTTTTCCGCGCTGACCGCAATATCAAATTCAGCCGGAAGCCGTGTTCCTCCTCCCCTAAGACTCTCGTTTGAAAAAGTAACATACTCGCATCCGCCGTCATCGCCCGCTATGCGGTAATACCGCGGCTCATCATAAAATTGACGAATAAGCTCAATACAGAAGTAGATGATTCTCTTGTATGCCTCATACCCCTCGCCTATCATATCGCGCGACAGCTTTTCGCCTGCCTGCTGAAGCGCCACAATAGCGGAATACGCCGTCACGCCGCCGGTAACGTCCCCCTGCTGAAAGTCAAGATTTCCCGACACCTCTTTGATTTCATTTATCTTGTTTGAGCGGTGCTGAATAATGAACGGATGAAGCGGCTTTGCCTGAAGCTCTCTGATATTGTCATCCCCGACTGAGCCGGCCGAATGAATTATATCTTTTGACAAATCCGTCAGCTCATATTCATTAAGACCTCCGTTGTCTTTTATCATAAATCTTGTCTTTCCCGAAATCATTGCATTTTTGCTTATAATCGCGTCAAGCTTATCTATATACATCTGCGGATTTTTAATTATGTCAACCATTCCGAATCCTACAGGACTGTCCTCATCGGGATATAGCACGTCAAAAACAAACGGATACATACCGTGATCATACAATCCGCAGTCGCCGCGGTCCTCTGACGCATCGAGAATCGTATCGTCAAAAAACTTTACAAGCTCTACCGTATGCGTATCACCGCGCTGTTTTTTATAGTAACAATCCACCACAAGGCTTTTATCCTTTAATATATCTGTGTTTGTTCCGCTTTCCATGTCGTCATATGTTCTTGTATCCAGGGCGGCAGAGCCACTGAAACGGTCTGCGTACTGCGGATATTTTGCCTTTAGTGCATCATTATCGCACAGAGCCGTTATGAACAAAAACTTACTGTCCTGTATATCGGTAACTCCCGGTTCCCAAAAGATATTGAGCAAATCAATTTTTTTAATATCAATCTCGCCCATGCTTCCGCACAGAGCCGGGTTATAAAATACCCCATAACAGGAAGCTCCGTTTTTGAGCTTGTACCACCACGCACGGCTGTATGTTCTTTTAAATCCGCACAATTCAAGCTGAAGCGGCAGGATTTTTGTAAACATCTCCGCTGTTTCGCGGTCACTCTCTTCACGTTCAAGCACGTTAGGCTCGGGATAATTATCCATCGCATCGGCGTGCTTATTCGCAATAATATTAAATAAGTACGGTGTCACCGGCTCGTCAATTTCGATTTTATTGTTGTTATACCTCGCTTTAAACCAGCGATTATTCTCGATTATACGTCTGTCAAGAGTCTTTTTATGCTCCTTGTACATATTAAAAGACTCGACTACCTTTGAAAAAAACTCCTGTTTTATTTTTCCGTTATATGATTGATTTAACATAGTAATCTCCTTATCCGCCGCCCTGCGTCGGCATAAATAATATAGTAATGAAATTCTCTTATCCGCAGGGTAAGAAATGATAAGAGTTTATTGTGTCCATGTGCGTTTCCAAACAAAGCAAGGAAAATTTCGCACGGGCTTTTTTATCGCCGAAGGCTCACGTGAAAGAAGCTTTCGCGTTATTTTATTTGCTCTCAAGCGCGCTTACGCGGCTTTGAAGCCTGCTAATTTCACTTTCGATATTTGACAGTTCAAGGTTCACATTTTTGCCGTTTACATAAACCTTGGTTCCATTCAGCCATAAATCTCCGTTTTCGTCCCAAAAAGTTATAAACGGTTTTCCTCCGATTATGCCCATATTTGTATACTTATCGCATTTTTCAACCACAAACGACCCGTTGGTATACGTCACATCGTTAAAGGTCATCCTTCCGCTTCCATCGCCCGCCCCGAGAATCAGATACGCTGTTCCGTCGTTCGCCACCGTCATGCCAAGCTTCTGCTGCCGCCCGTTTTTATCCTGCATTATCTTAATACCCGTTTGGTTGATATCCGCAAAGACTCCGCCGTTCTCATTCTGGTATGACGCGCTGTCTGTTCCTATGATTGTAGACGCATATATTGTGCTGCTCTCTACCGTACCGTTAAAAACCGCATCGCCGCCACTCCCTATTCCAACCGTAGGTTTGCCATCCTTATTATATAGAACAAACCTAAAAGCATTACTGCGTTTATCATATTCAGCAACAAACCTATCACTCTTTCCGTCGCTTATCACTATGCTTGAACCGCTTATACTCAGCTTTCCGTTCTTATCCTGCACATTAACAACCCCTGTGTCTATGCTTCCTGCCTTTAACTTATCGGCCGAAAGCTCTCCAATCTGCGCATTGCTTATCCGCGCGTTGCTCGCGTCAATGTTCTCTGCCTTAACCGAGGCTGCCTCCGTTACATTTCCGCTGTCCAAATTGTTAAACAAATAGGTCAGCTCATCCACAAGCGCCGTTCCCCACTGTTTAATTTTACCGATATCCTCCGCTGAGTTTCCCGTCAGCTTCGGCGGAATCGGTGTAGTAAAATTCGGCATTATATGCCACTCCCTTCAAAAAATTTTCTCATTGGGCAGCCGGAGCCGTTTAACAATATATATCTCCGCCGCTCACATTCATATTCTTACACAAAATAAAGTGTCATTTAGTGCCGTTGTCAAATTTTACACACCTGTTGTTCCGCAAAGACAGAATTTATGTATAATAATTATTGTTTAACTTGTTGTTATTTTCCGAAAAATATGATAGAATAAAATATGATAGAATAATATAAATTGTCCGAATAATTTTATAATACGAATGGTATAAGCGGCAGAGTTTTCCCCTCTGCGGCGGAATGGAGATTTTCTACATTATGTTTAAATTGATAAAATATCTCAGAGGATATATAAAAGAATGTATAATGGCTCCGCTGTTTAAATTTTTGGAAGCCTGCTTCGAATTGACCGTTCCCGTCATTATGGCGCATATAATCGATACCGGCATTGCCGGCTCTGACAGGGAATATATTCTTAAAATGTGCGGGCTTCTTGTGCTTATGGGAATTTTAGGTCTTTGTAGTGCCTTAACGGCGCAATTCTTTGCCGCAAAGGCTGCATACGGCTTCGGAACAGCGGTTCGCCGCGATATGTTCAAAAAAATTAACTCGCTGTCTATGTCACAGCTTGACAAGTTCGGCGCTTCCTCACTCATCACAAGAATCACGGGGGACATCAACCGTGCCGAATCGGGTGTTAATATGTTTCTTCGTTTGTTTTTGCGTTCGCCCTTTATTGTTATCGGCGCAATGGCGGCGGCTCTTATGCTTGACGCAAGGGCGGCCGTTGTATTTTTGGTTGCCGTTCCCGTTATGGGGCTTTTAATCTATATTCTGATGCATATTTCCGTTCCTTTTTATAAAAAGGCTCAAACAAGCCTTGACCGGGTGTCCCAAATCACCCGCGAGAACATGACCGGCGTCCGTGTAATCAGGGCATTCTCACGTCAGGGTGCAGAAATAGAAAATTTCTCTGACGCAAACGCCGAACTTATGAGCATAAATGAGAAGGTCGGAAGCATATCGGCATTGATGAATCCGCTGACTTATATAGTCGTAAACCTCGCTATTGCCGCTGTGCTATGGGTCGGCGGCATCCGCGTAAACGTAGGCGGTATGCAGCAGGGCGAGGTTGTCGCAATGGTAAACTATCTCACCCAGATTCTTGTCGCTATGCTTGTGCTTGCCCAGCTTATAGTTACGCTTACTAAAGCAATGGCATCGGGGACGCGTATTGCCGAGGTATTAGAGCTTCAGCCCGATATGCCGGACAATGTCGCGGACGCGGAAGCCGCAGACAGCTGTAACACCGTATTGGAATTTGATAATGTCAGCTTTGAATATTCGGGTTCTAAAGAGGACGCGCTGTCCGGCATCAGCTTCAAGCTAAATCGCGGTCAAAATATAGGTATAATAGGCGGAACAGGCTCAGGCAAGAGTACGCTTGTCAACCTTATACCGAGGTTTTATGATGTCACCTCGGGAAGCGTCAAAATTGACGGTACGGATGTCAGAAATATGAGTTTTAAACAGCTCCGTGATAAAATCGGATATGTTCCTCAAAAAGCGTCGCTTTTAACGGGAACAATCCGGGAAAATATGCGCTGGCGCAATGAAGCCGCAGACGACAGCGAAATAATCGAGGCTCTTAAAACCGCTCAGGCGTATGACTTTATCTTTGAAAAAGACGGTCTTGACACCTCCGTCTCTCAGGAAGGCAAGAATTTTTCCGGCGGACAACGCCAAAGGCTTACGATTGCAAGAGCTCTGGTTTCAAGCCCCGAGATTCTGATACTCGATGACAGTTCATCCGCCCTTGACCTTATGACCGAGGCAAGGCTTCGCCGTGCTCTTTCAACGGCAAATCCCAATATGACGCAGGTAATCGTTTCACAAAGAATTTCGACTATTCGCGACGCGGATTTGATTCTTGTTCTGGACGATGGCTCAGCCGTAGGAATCGGAACGCATAAAGAGCTTCTTGAAAATTGTGAAATATACCGCGAGATATGCGCAACGCAGATTCCCGAAGAGTTAACCGGCACAGCCGCAGAAAGGATATCGAAATGAGTAAAAACCCGAAATCAATCTCTATTGAAAAAAACACGCTTATTAAAGTACTAAATCTGATAAGCGCCTATAAGTATTCATTTATTATGTCACTTATATTTGCGGCGGTAAGCGTGGCGCTTACCCTTTATGCGCCTATAGTAATCGGCCGCGGCGTCGATTTGATTATCGGAAGCGGAAAGGTTGATTTTGACGCGCTTCTTCCTATACTTATACGTCTCGGGATTGTGACCGCTCTGACCGCCGCCGCACAGTGGCTTATGGGTATTTTTAATAACCGAATTGCCTATGGTGTTGTAAACGACGTGCGTTATAAGGCGTTCTCAAAGATGCAGAAGCTTCCGCTTAAATTCATCGATTCGGTTGGCTACGGTGACATAATCAGCCGTATAACAACCGATGCCGATCAGTTGTCCGACGGACTTATTCTGGGCTTTTCACAATTTTTCACCGGTGTTGCTACCATTCTCGGAACACTCATATTTATGTTTAAAATCAACCCGATAATAACGGCGGCAGTAGTTGTTATGACCCCGCTGTCATTCTTTGTTGCGAGATTTGTTTCGAGCCACACGTATGAGCTTTTCAGACAGCAAACCGAAATAAGGAGCCAAATTACCTCTCTCACCGAAGAAATTATCGGAAACCAAAAGCCGGTTCGTGCCTTTGGCTATGAAAACGAAGCACAGCGGCGTTTTGACAGCATAAACGGCAAGCTTCAGCACGTCGGGATGAGGGCTGTGTTTTTCTCATCGCTTACAAATCCTTCAACGAGATTTGTCAATAATATGGTATATGCAACAGTCGGCGTTGCCGGTGCCTTTGCCGTTCTCGGAAGCTTCGGTGCCGGTCTCGCTCTAACCGTCGGCGAGCTTACCTGCTTTCTGACATATGCAAACCAATACACAAAACCATTCAACGAAATCTCGGGTGTAGTAACCGAGCTCCAAAACGCATTTGCTTCCGCAAAGCATCTGTTTGACCTGATAGAGGAACCGCCTCAACTCCCCGACAAGCCTGATGCACGTGTTTTAAACGATGCTGACGGAAGTGTGGATATCGAGGATGTCAGCTTTTCATACCGCCCTGATGTTCCGCTGATTGAAGGCTTTAACTTAAATGTACGCCCGGGTCAGCGAATAGCAATTGTAGGTCCGACGGGCTGTGGGAAAACCACCTTTATTAACCTTTTGATGCGGTTCTATGACGTGACCGGCGGAAGCATAAAGGTCAGCGGTACGGATATAAGAGATATAACGCGCGACAGCCTCCGCGGAAGCTTTGGCATGGTTCTTCAGGATACATGGCTGAAATCCGACACAATACGAAATAACATCGCTTATTCAAAACCCGACGCAACAGACGAAGAAATCATTGCCGCGGCAAAGGCGGCGCACGCACACAGCTTTATAAAACGCCTGCCCGACGGATATGATACGGTTATCTCAGAAAACGGAGAGAATATCTCACAGGGGCAAAAACAGCTTCTGTGTATTGCCCGCGTTATGCTTTCTCTTCCGCCTATGCTGATTCTTGACGAAGCAACAAGCTCTATTGATACGCGAACCGAAATTCGTATTCAAAAGGCATTTGAAGAAATGATGCGCGGCAGGACAAGCTTTATCGTCGCACACCGTCTATCCACAATCTGTAACGCAGACGTAATACTCGTAATGCGTGACGGGCATATTATAGAACAGGGTTCACATAGTGAACTGATGAAGCTTAACGGATTCTATGCAGAGCTTTATAACAGCCAGCTCGGCTCTGCCGAATAAAAGGGCGGATAAACCGTTTGTGCCGACGCAGGGCGGCGGAATGGAGATTGTAGATTATTATGAAAAGATTAGCGATAGGAATACTTGCGCACGTTGACAGCGGAAAGACCACTCTTTCAGAGGGGCTTTTATATCTGAGCGGTCAAATTAAAAAGCTCGGAAGGGTTGACCACGGCGATGCCTTTCTTGACACCGACAGCATAGAACGCGAACGCGGAATCACCATTTTTTCAAAGCAGGCAATAATCGAAACCGACAGGACGTATATCTCTCTGCTTGATACGCCCGGGCATATTGATTTTTCCGCCGAAGCGGAAAGAACCCTGAGGGTTCTGGACTATGCCATACTTGTCATTAGTGCGTCAGACGGCATACAGCCGCACACCGAAACGCTCTGGAAGCTTCTCAATCGTCATGGAATCCCCGTCTTTATCTTTATAAACAAGATGGACTTACCCGACACAAGCCAAGAGAAGCTTTTATGCGAGCTTTGTGAAAAATTCGGTGACGGCTGTATCAATTTTAATACCGATACAAAATCGCACGAATTCGCCGAATCGGCGGCAATGTGCAGCGAAGAATTGTTAGACGAATTTTTAGAAAGCGGAGCCGTATCGGATGCATCCCTTACCGCCGCAATTTCAAAGCGGCGGATTTTTCCGTGCTTTTTCGGTTCTGCGCTTAAATTAAACGGAATTTCCGAACTTCTCTCCGCTATTGAAATTTATACAATCGAGCCGAAGCGAACCGCGGAGTTCGGAGCAAAGGTTTTTAAGGTATCCGAGGACGAAAAGGGCAAGCGCCTGACCTATATGAAGATAACGGGCGGAAGTCTGAGTGTTAAAGATGTATTGGATACACGCTTATCGGAAAAGGCAAACGAAATACGCATCTATTCCGGAATAAAATATAAGAGTGTTCAAAAAGCACCTGCCGGAACCGTGTGTGCGGTAACAGGTCTCACCGGTACATATCCCGGTCAGGGACTCGGAACCGAAACGGACTCAGAGCCGCTGACCCTTGAACCGGTCTTCACTTATACTGTCAAGCTTCCGCCCGGATTCGATGAGCATATCGCCGTTGCCAACCTTCGTCAGCTTGAGGAAGAAGAGACACAGCTTCATGTTATAAAGGACAGCCGGCTCAATCGTATTAATATTCAGCTCATGGGTGAAGTTCAGCTTGAAATAGTGAAAAGAATTGCGTGCGAACGTTTCGGGATGGACATAGAACTCGAAAAAAGCGGCGTTATTTATAAGGAAACAATTAAAAACCGCGTAGAGGGTGTCGGCCATTATGAACCGCTCAGGCACTATGCCGAGGTTCACCTCTTACTTGAACCGCTTGAACGCGGAAGCGGACTTAAATTTTCCGCTAAATGCAGTGATGACGAACTTGACCGAAACTTTCAGCGGCTTGTTCTTACCCACCTTGAAGAGAAAGAGCATATTGGTGTGCTGACAGGCTCACCGATAACCGATATGAAAATCACTCTGATTTCGGGCAAGGCACACCTAAAACATACCGAGGGCGGAGACTTTCGTCAGGCAACCTACCGTGCATTGAGGCAGGGTTTGATGCAGGCCGAAAGTATCCTTCTCGAACCATGGTACAAGTTTACGATTGAACTTCCCACCGACTCTGTCGGACGGGCAATGACGGATATAAACCGCATGGGCGGCCGATTTACCTCACCCGAAACATTTGGTGGCACCTCCGTTATCCGCGGAAGCGCACCTGTTTCGGCGATGAGCGATTACAACTCGGAACTTATCGCTTATACAAAAGGCAAGGGCAGAATGTCGCTTGAAGTCAGCGGCTATGAGCCGTGCTCCGACCCCCAAAAGGTGATAGATGAAATCGGATATAACGCCGAAGCCGACATCGAAAACACCGCGGACTCTGTGTTTTGTTCACACGGGGCGGGATATACGGTTAAGTGGGATGAGGTCTTCCAACATATGCACCTCCCCGCGGCCCGATTTGAGACGCCCGTTGTTCGGCAGAGCGAACCGCCTATAAGGCAGAGCCGCGTCGGTTTTTACGATGACAAAGAGTTATTAAAAATATTTGAAAAAACCTATGGAAAAGTCAGGCGCGGGGCACATCACGCCCTGCATACGCCGAAGAATGATTCTCCGCCAGTTCGGACGGGAGCACGCCGAAAACCAAAGGAGGGGAATTATGTCCTTGTGGATGGATATAACATTATATTTGCATGGGATTCATTGAAAAAACTCGCCGAAGATGATTTAGACCTCGCAAGGACAACGCTTGCCAATCGTCTTTGTGCGTATTGCGCAATGCGAAAAACCGAGGTAATTCTCGTTTTTGACGCATATAAAGTAAAAGGAAACCACGGCAGCATAGAAAAAGTCGGGAACATAACCGTCGTCTATACAAAGGAAGCCGAAACCGCAGATTCTTATATAGAAAAAGCAACACATACGCTCGGAAAAAACTACAATGTAAAAGTCGCCACCTCTGACTATATGGAACAGCTCATAATTCTCGGTAACGGTGCATATCGGGTATCTGCGAGAGAATTTCTCGGCGAGGTCGAAGCCGCCGAGGCCGAGCTTCGTGAATATTTAAGCGAAAGCGCCCTATGATAATCACAGGGCGCTTTCGGTTGGTTCTTCATCGGGTTCTTCTTCAAGAATCGAGGTGCAATAAGGACAACGGATTGCATTTATATCAATCTTTGACATACAATACGGACACTTTTTCTCGGTCTGTTCCTCTTCCTCCGGTTTTTTGTGAAACGACGCTATTTTGTTGAGTGTTTTTACCATTACAAAAATCACGAATGCCATGATTATAAAGTTTATAACCTCGGTTATAAATGAACCGTACTGAATTGAAACACCCATTACGTTAAGCGAAAGTCCGTTAAAATTCTCTTTCGCAAACAACCCGAGTATCGGCGAAATAATGTCTGTCACAAGAGAATTGACTATTTTTTGAAACGCGCCGCCGACAATAACACCGACCGCTAAATCTATTACGCTTCCGCGCATAGCAAAATCTTTAAATTCCTGAAAAAATTTCTTCATATCCGGTCTCCTTATATATCACTCATAGATTTCAACGAAATCCCTGCCGTCTGTTTCGGCAAAGCCAACCTTTATCGTCTCAAGATGCGATGTGGGAATGTTCTTTCCCACATAATCCGCACGAATCGGCACCTCACGGTGTCCTCTGTCCACAAGCACGGCAAGCTGTATCTTCGCCGGTCTTCCGAAAGTAATCAGAGCGTCAATGGCGGCCCTCGCCGTCCTGCCTGTGCATATTACGTCATCTGTAATAATAACTGTCTTTCCGTTAATGTCACACGGCATCTCGCTGTTATTGAGCTGTCTTTTTCTGGCTCCGTTATCTATATCATCACGGAAGGTGGTTATATCAAGCGCCCCTACCGGGACGTTAACCGATTCATCAATCTTATCATGTATGCACCTCGCAAGTCTTTGTCCAAACGGCACGCCGCGAGTTTTCACTCCGACCAGAACCACGTCATCAAGAGACTCGTTTCGTTCCGAAATCTCATGAGCAATCCTTGTTATCACCCTTCTGAGGACCTTTTCATCATATAACTCTGCTTTAAACTTCATACACATCACCAACATTAAAATTCAGTATTATAAAGAATCAAGGACCGGTGGCTTCAGCCGCCAGTCCTTTAAATATTCTGATAAAGTTCTTATAAATTATACTTCAAAGTTCACCGAAGTGTCACCTTGAAGATCCTTGCCGAACTCATAGTCCTTACCGGGGAGGACTGCATTGAGAATAATTCCGACAAGAGCGGCAACAGCGAGGCCGGTGAGGCTGATTGTTGCAGAGCCTATAGTAAAGCTTATCGCACCCGCTTTACTGTAATTGATACCGATTGAAAGAACCATTATAAGAGCCGCGATAATAACATTTCTTGACTTTGTAAAGTCAACCTTGTTCTCAACCACGTTTCTGACGCCGACCGCCGAAATCATACCATAGAGAACCATAGAAACGCCGCCGATAACCGCAGTCGGCAGAGAGTTTATGAATGCCGCAAACTTAGGCGAGAACGAAAGCAGGATTGCAAAGTACGCCGCGATTCTGATAACTCTCGGGTCATAAACCTTTGTAAGAGCCAAAACACCGGTGTTTTCGCCGTAGGTTGTGTTTGCCGGAGCGCCGAACAGCGCCGCAAGCGAGGTTGCAAGACCGTCGCCGAGGAGAGTTCTGTGAAGACCGGGGTCTTGAATGTAATTTCTTTCAACCGTTGATGATATAGCGCAAACATCACCGATATGTTCGATAATAGTAGCGATAGCGATAGGAGCAATCGTTATGATTGAGGTAATCACGACTGACGAGTTTGTGCTTGAATCACCGATAAGCGAAAGAGCTGTGTTATGCCAAACAACAGGAAGGCCAATCCATGCCGCTTCTTTAACAGAAGTGAAATCTACGTTTCCGGTAACGGCCGCAACAAGATAAGATACGATAACACCTATGAGAATCGGTATAATCTTAACCATTCCCTTGCCCCAGATATTGCATACGATGATAACCGCAACCGCAACCATAGCAAGCCACCAGTTAGCCGAGCAGTTCGTGATAGCCGATGACGAAAGTGTAAGGCCTATCGCGATAATTATAGGACCCGTTACAATCGGCGGGAAGAATCTCATTACCTTTTGCGCACCGAAAATCTTAAACAGAACCGCGAGAACAACATAAATCAGACCCGCAACAGCGACACCGACGCCGGCATAGGCCGAAAAGTTGTCTATTGCGTTCTGCTCGCAAAGCAAAGAAACCGCCGCATATCCGCCGAGGAATGCGAATGACGAACCGAGGAAGGCAGGAACCTTACCCTTGGTCAAGATATGGAACAAAAGGGTTCCTATACCCGCGAAAAGAAGTGTGGACGATACACTGAGTCCGGTAATAATCGGAACCAGCACCGTTGCACCGAACATAGCGAACATATGCTGAAGTCCGAGAACCAGCATCTTGCCCGAGCCGAGTTTTCTGGCATCAAAGATGCCTTCGTTTTTGTTTGACATTTTCAACTCTCCCTGTTAATTAAAATTTAAAAAGCCTTGTCCGCGCACGCAGACAAGGCATAATAAGGCATAGTCACAGAAATTTCCGAACCGATAAAAATGTCGTCTTGCCGATGTCCCGCATCGCTCTTTAAAGACAAGCTATTCAATTAAAGACAGTATACCACACATTATGACAAATGTAAAGAGAAATTTTCAAAATTTTATTTTTATTTTTTTAACGTTATCGAAACATCAAACATACTTGACACTTTTGTCAATATGCGATAAAATTATAATAAGTTAAATTTCATATACATAGTATATAATAAGTACAAGCAATCAGGAGAAAACCAAATGACTCTTAAAGATTTAAAAATAGGTATTCCTGCGCGGATTTGCGCTGTCGGCGGCGAAGGCTCACTGCGCCGACACTTTTTGGACATGGGCGTTATTCCCGGCGTCGAGGTAACCGTTATGAAATATGCCCCTATGGGCGACCCTATGGAGCTTAGAATTCACGGCTATGAACTGACGCTTCGTCTCGCCGACGCCGAGAAAATTACTGTTGAAGAGCTGTCGCGGGCAGATTGTCAAAAGCCCTGCGCAAGGCCCATCGGTACCGCCGCGGTATCTGAGCATCCGGGTTTGGGTGAGGACGGAAGGTATCACGTCAAGGAAAACGAAAATCCACTACCCAAGGGTACGGTTTTGACCTTTGCCCTTGCCGGAAACCAGAACTGCGGCAAGACAACCCTGTTTAACTGTCTGACAGGTTCAAACCAGCACGTCGGAAACTTCCCCGGGGTCACCGTTGACCAAAAAAGCGGACGAATTGTCGGCCATCCCGACACGCGTGTCACCGACCTTCCGGGAATCTACTCGCTTTCGCCGTACACAAGCGAGGAAATAGTTTCACGCCAATTTATTTTGGACGAAAAGCCGACCGGAATCATAAACATAGTTGACGCCACAAACATCGAACGAAATCTGTATCTCACGATGCAGCTTATCGAATTAAACGTTCCGACCGTTCTCGCGCTTAATATGATGGATGAAGTGAGAAATAACGGCGGAACAATACGAATAAACGAGATGGAACGGCTTTTGGGCATACCTGTCGTTCCGATTTCCGCCGCAAAGGGCGAAGGTGTGGACGAACTTATTCGCCACGCTCTTCATATAGCCAAGTATCGCGAAAGGCCTATGCGTTTAGACTTCTGTTCCGAAGACGAGGCTGGCGGCGCCGTTCACCGTTGTCTTCACGGTATAATGCACCTGATAGAGGATCATGCAAAGGCCGCCGGGATTCCCCTCCGATTTGCGGCAAGCAAGCTGATAGAAGGCGACTCTATTGTAGAGGACGCACTAAAGCTAAGTCAAAACGAAAAGGAAATGATTGAGCATATCATCTGTCAGATGGAGACGGAACGCGGCCTTGACCGCTCCGCCGCAATAGCCGATATGAGATTTTCTTTCATCACAAGGCTGTGTGAAAAGACCGTGGTCAAGCCATCGGAAAGCAAGGAGCATATAAGAAGCCGAAAAATTGACGCTGTCCTGACCGGAAAATATACTGCCATTCCTACATTTATCGGAATAATGGCGCTCGTATTTTACCTGACGTTTAACGTAATCGGCTCATGGCTTCAAGGGCTTCTTGAATCAGGCATAGACTGGGTGTGCGAATCGGTTGATATGCTTCTTTCGGCATGGAATATAAACCCTGTTCTGCATTCGCTGATTGTAGACGGAATATTCAGCGGTGTCGGAAGTATCCTCAGCTTTGTTCCGATTATCGTCACGCTGTTCTTCTTTCTGTCAATGCTTGAGGACAGCGGATATATGGCGCGTGTTGCCTTTGTGACAGATAAGCTTCTCCGAAAGATAGGACTTTCGGGAAGGAGTATTGTTCCCATGCTGATTGGCTTCGGGTGTACCGTTCCCGGGGTTATGGCAAGCCGCACCCTTCCGTCCGCCCGCGACCGAAAAATGACGGTAATGCTGACCCCGTTTATGAGCTGTACCGCTAAGCTTCCGATTTATGCGTTCTTTACCGCGGCATTCTTTCCGCGGCACGGCGGCCTCGTTATGGTCTGTCTTTACATATTCGGAATAGCAATGGGAATCCTTACTGCGCTTATCTCGAAGCAGACTATTTTTAAAGGCGAAGCCATACCGTTTGTTATGGAACTTCCCAACTATCGTATGCCGGGCGCAAAAAACGTAATGATGCTTTTATGGGACAAGGCGAGGGATTTCGTTGAACGTGCCTTTACTGTAATATTCGTGGCGTCTGTCATTGTGTGGTTTCTGCAAAAATTTGACCTCAGATTAAATATAGTTGAAAACTCTCAGGACAGTATTCTTGCGGGGATAGCAGGATTTATTTCGCCTGTATTCAAGCCCCTCGGCTTTGGAGACTGGCGGATTTCAACCTCGCTTATCGCCGGATTTATGGCAAAGGAAAGCGTTGTGTCAACACTTTCCGTCTTAATCGGAAGTGTAGGCGAGCTTTACACGATTCTCTCAACATCGGGGGTTCTGTCGCTTTTGGTGTTCTGTCTGCTCTATACTCCATGTGTTGCCGCAATCGCCTCAATCAAGCGCGAGCTTGGCGGCCGCTGGGCAATGGGAATCGTGATACTTCAATGCTTGATTGCGTGGATTTGCGCCTTTGCCGTGCATACAATCTGCATTCTTATCGGAATAGCCTGATTAACCTATTTACAATATGGAAACAATCAATAATATAACAAATTAAGAAGAATATAAGGAGGAGTTTTATATGAATATCTGGCATAACGTCAGACCCGAAAGAATCTCACCCGAGGACTTTCTTGCGGTCATAGAAATCAAAAAGGGCAGCAAGAAAAAGTATGAGCTTGATAAAGAAACAGGATTTATTATTCTTGACAGAATTTTATACACCTCGACTCACTATCCCGCCAACTATGGCTTTATCCCGAGAACCTATGCCGACGACGGAGACCCCCTCGACGTGCTGGTTTTGACTTCGGAAGAGATTGACCCGCTTGTTTTGGTTCATTGTTATCCGATAGGTGTTATAAAGATGATTGACAACGGAAAGAACGACGAAAAAATTATTGCCATTCCGTTTGAAGACCCCTCCTATAACGCATATGCCGACATATCCGACCTGCCGCCGCACATATTTGAAGAGATGCGGCATTTCTTCTCGGTATACAAACAGCTCGAGGGCAAGGCAACCGCCGTTGATGAGGTTCAGGGCCGCGATGCCGCGGTTGAAATAATTCGGCATTGTATCGAAAACTATAATACAAAGTTTGTGAATAACAATTAGCTTTCAGAACTTAAACGGTTAAATCAAAAGAAAAGCGGAAAGCTGTGGCTACTTCACAGACACAGAAAGGCAGTTTAAACTATGGAGCATAAATCTCTGAAAACTCTTGAATTTGATAAAATACTCGAAAGGCTTGCCGCACTCGCGAAAAACGACGCGGCAAAGGAACTCGCTTTAAAGCTTGTTCCGACAAACAATATCCGCGCGGTGGAGCAAACCCTTGACGAAACGGACGCGGCGGTTCAGCTTCTGTTGAAATTCGGTTCACCCGAAATTGTCAGAATCTCTGATATATCCGAGTCTGTCAAGCGCCTGAACGCAGGCGGCGGGCTTTCTATGCCAGAGCTTTTGAACGTTTCCCGAATTTTAAAAGGGGCAAGGGTGATGAAACAGTACACGCCCGAACAGGCAGGCGTCCTGTCGGGATATATCACAGAGCTTGAACCTAACAAGAGACTTGAAGAAAGAATAACAACCTCTATTATATCCGAGGACGAAATGGCGGACGGCGCAAGCGCCGAGCTTGCGGGAATCCGCAGGAAAATTAAAAATACATCTTCAAAAATCCGCGACACGCTTGATTCTATGATACATTCACAGTATTACAGAAAGTTTTTGCAGGATGCAATTGTCACCGTCCGTAACAACCGCTATGTTGTTCCCGTTAAATCCGAGTTTCGCGGCGAGGTGCGCGGTATCGCCCACGATATGTCGGCTTCGGGGTCTACTGTGTTTATCGAACCCGAGGGCGTAGTAAACGCAAACAATGACTTAAACGAACTCACCGTAAAAGAGCGTGCAGAAATTGAAAAGGTCCTGCTCGATATTTCAAATGATGTCTCTGAGTTCATCGAAGAGATACGTCTTAACTTTGAAACATTGATTCATCTTGATTTTGTGGTGGCAAAGGCGCGGCTTTCACTTGATATGAAGGCAGTTATGCCGAAGATGAACCGCGGCGGAGTCTTTAAGATTCATAAAGGCAGACATCCGCTTATAGATAAGTCAAAGGTTGTTCCCGTAGACATTGAACTGGGAACAACTTTCGACACGCTGATAATTACCGGTCCAAACACCGGCGGTAAAACGGTTGTCCTGAAAACGCTCGGTCTTTTCTGCCTTATGGCACAGGCGGGGCTTCACGTGCCTGCGGCGGATGAGACAGAGCTGTCGGTCTGCGTCGATATATTTGCCGACATCGGCGATGAACAGAGTATAGAACAAAGCCTTTCAACTTTCTCATCGCATATGAAAAATATTGTTGAAATCTCCGAAAAGGTAACCGACGGCTGTCTTGTACTTTTTGACGAGCTTGGAGCGGGAACCGACCCGACCGAGGGCGCGGCCCTTGCGACCGCAATAATTGAGGATTTCAGAAATGCCGGCGCGAAAATAGCGGCGACAACGCATTACAGCGAGCTAAAGCTTTACGCACTCACCACACCGGGAATCGAGAACGCCTCGTGTGAGTTTGACGTGACCACACTCAGTCCGACATACCGCTTGCTTATAGGCGTTCCGGGTCGAAGCAACGCGTTTGCTATTTCCGAAAAGCTCGGTCTTCCGAAACGAATTATAGAAAACTCGCGTAATATGCTTTCCGATGAGAGTATCCGCTTTGAAGACGTACTGTCAAAGATAGAGGATAACCGAATTTCGGCGGAAAAGAACTCAGAGGAAACAGCACGGCTCCGTGCCGAAACCGAACGCCTTAAGGCTGAGCTCGCGGCTGAACGCGACAAAATAGAAAAGCAAAAGGATAAAATTTATGACCGCGCAAGAGAAAAAGCCGAAAAAATTATCTTAAAAACCCAAACCGACGTTGATAAAATGCTTGAAGAGATTCAGGCCGCACAAAAGGCTCACGACGAAAAAGAGGCGCTCAGACAAATTCAGGAATTAAAGCGCGAATTGGGTCTTAAACTTAAAAACAATAAATCGCCTAAGATAAAAAAGGCAAGCGCTCCGAGAGGGGCAGGCGTAAACCTGAATTCACTTAAGCTCGGCGCTGAGGTAATGATTAATGATTTAGGCGACAAGGGAAGCGTCTTATCTATTAACAAAAAAGACGGTACGGCCGTGATTCAGGTCGGAATAATGAAGATTACCGCTAAGGCGGATAATATGACTCTTGTCGCCGAGGAAGAGGGAAAGAAACCCGAACGCTATAAAAAAGCTTCAACCTATGGCGGCGGACTTCGCCGGGACTCGGTCAAATCCGAGATAGATCTCAGAGGAATGACGCTTGAAGAAGCCGAAATGGAAACGGATAAGTTCCTTGACGAATGTGCGATGGCCGGGCTTAACACCGTCAGCATAATTCACGGAAAGGGTACGGGAACGCTTCGCGCTGGCATACAGACTATGCTTCGCCGTCACCCCCACGTAAAAAGCTTTCGCCTCGGCAAATACGGCGAGGGTGAAAACGGCGTAACTATCGCGGAATTAAAATAGCTGCGTCTTATATGCATACCGGGATGAAACCGTTATTAAATAAATATCAGCCCCTGCAATCAAATGATTTGCAGGGGCTGATATTATATATTTTATCCGATATGCGGATGTATAAGGTTCAGCCTTCTCTATTCCTTCTGTTCATTCTCTTTTTTGATGCACTTCGTTGTTATGCGGCGCTTATACATACCTTCTCCTACCTCTCTCGCCGCTTTGACCAGCTGCGGCACAGGCGTATCTGTCGTGGTGACAAAGCCAATGCTATAGGACTCTCCGTCATCTCTTCCCAAATACGGCTGTTCGATATACTGGAACCAATGCGCACCGACGCACCATGACGACGCTATCGCCCTGTTCATATATTCCTTATACCTGTCGGCGCGATCCTGCTGATTTCCGCCCGATCCGAGTCCGGTCTGTCTCATACCGCTGTCAAGCGTACCGAAATGGAACTCGCCGATTATAACCGGAAAATCATACGTCAGAGCAAGCTCTGCCGCCGTCTTATCATCAGGTCTTATAGTATAGAGGTTAAAGCTTACAACATCACAGTATTTAGCCGCCGCCCTGACCGCCAGGTCATTATATCCCGCAAATCTCGACCCTAAATAAAGCGTATCGGGCATCACCTTTTTGACTGCATTTCTGCATATCTCAAAGTACTTCTCATATATCATCAACTCAAATTCCTCTAAATCTTCTCTGCCCTTTTCCGCCTGCTCCTTTGTCAGCTCAACGGGCGCGGAAAGCTCTTCAAAGCTTCCAAACTCGGTTCCCCATGCGCCGTTGAGTTTTTCAATCGTTCCGTACTTCTCGGTATAATATTCAACAAGCTTCTGCTTTATTGCATACTCCTCGCCGTCCACTCCAAGCGCGGATTTTGTAAACTTTATTGAGGTAGTATGCGTCATACCATCGTTGTCAGACTCCTCGCTTGCAAAGCCCAGCTCGTTATCGATAAACACGCCGACCAGCATCGGGTCGTTCTTTTTATCAGCAATCGTTTTCACGCCCTTTTCAATCGCCTTTTCGCTTCTCGGGTCGAACACATCTACGAATCCGCTGCCTCCTATCTTCCCGAATCTCGGCGGATCGGAAAATCCGCATATTGCGGTATAGGGCACACGTCCGCTATTGGTAAATTCGTCCGTGCTCCACGCCCCCGCCGTGTTTATACCCCATGACCTTAAGCGTTTAAGTGTATTCTCTACGTGTTGGTTTAAATAGTCATCACCGTACTTTCGATAAAGATTCGCGGTGTAATAACTGTATTTTTTAACGTCACTCCAAAGATAGTTGAATTTTGACATATACTCGCTGTCTGTCGGTATGTACTCATAAAACTTTTCCTTGCCGCCTATCGTACCGACCTGTTCAGCTGTCAGACAGGTTATTCCGTTTGACCAAAACAGCTTGCCGTTAGGATCAACCAGCCACCACTTTCCGCCATATCTCTCAACTCTGAAATGCCCCGTTGCATCAAGCTGAGGCCCGTCGGCATAGCCGCCGTATTCATCCCAATCCGAAGGGTTTGGGTTAGCCGAAAGCTCAGCCTCCTCCTCATTCTTACGGATTTCAAACTCAGAGTGAGTATAAAGCTTTCCTCTCCAGTCCGAATTTGTGTATTGGCCGAATCGGTCAACATATGGCTCATCCATCGCCTTGTCATCCTTAATCAGAGATATTGAATGAATATATATCTCGTTTTCCTGTATCGGTCCGGCCTCAAAAATCTGGAACTCAACTATCTTTTCAGGATTGATGGTCTGTGTTGCGTTTTTAGCAAGGTACACCTTGTTATTTGCGCACAAGTCCACAATCGACTGACCTATCGGAACGGAATTAACCCCCTCAGGCGGAGTTTTGAGCGGAATACAGAAAAGAATTCTTTCTGCTGTACCGAGTCCGTGCATTCCCTGTCTCACCGAAAGCTTATCGGTTCCGTCCTCCTGAGTCACCATGGAATCGACTCTGATGCCGAAGTGAATCGTCTTTGTCGATGTGTTGGTAATATCAAACGCAAGGTATGAATATTCAGACCAGTCGGTATCAAGACCGAGATCGCCCATATTAAACTTTACACATGGATACATCTCTGTTCCGAAGTTCATCTTAAGCGCCTTCGCTCCGTCCTTTTCCACAACCCGAACCTTGTTGCTTGTTCCCTCGAGGTATTTGTATTTTTCGATCTTATTGCTGTCAAAAATATCGAATATTTCCCCGGGCTTCGGGCTGTCAATTCTATCGCCGTCCGACAGAATTGCATAGTGACAGATGCTCGCCGCCTGCGCCTTTGTAATGGGCGCAGCCTGCGCGGCGGCAATGCCGTATACATATCCCCTGTCGCGTGCAAGCTTCATATATCCGTCGGGATATCCTCCGTCAGCCTCCGCCTCCTCATTATGACCGAAGGCACAAAGCATCATCTTTATCATCTGCTCCTGTGTAACATTTTCTTCGGGTTCAAAGACAGTCTCGCCGGTTCCGTTCGCTATTCCGTCTCTGACCGCAAGGTTTATGTACCCCGACGCCCAGTAGTCCTCGGGAACATCGTCAAACCTCGTCTTTCCCGCAAGAGCCTTGGCGGCTTCCTCCATATTTATTGTCCTGATAATCATAGCAAGAACCTCTGCTCTGGTTATCTGTTTATCGGAATCAAACCCCGTCTTTGTTATTATTCCTTTTTCGTCTAATTTATTGAGAATATATTCAAGCCTGTCATTTTCGTCAAGCTTTTCCTCGGGGGTCTTATTTGCATCCTCAATTGAATCATTAGGCACATCATCAACCTCTTGGAATGGACCGGTAATCGAAAAATCATCCGCATACGCGGCGCCGTCGCCCATATCCTCGCCCCGATAAACAAATATCTTCGCGCTGTCGCTTGACGGACCTGTGGTAAACTTAAACGACATCGGGGTATATGTTGTTGCCTCTATGTCATAGCCCTTCTGTGCCGCACCGTGGTCGGTAACGCCGAGCATGATCTTGTCGCCGCGATTTTCGACCTTACAGTACGCCGACAGCGTATAGGTAGTATTGGGATAAAGCCCCTTTATTACCTGTTGTACGCCGCTGGTTTTTCCGTCACCGCCAAACTTAACGCTATACTTACCCGAATGCGGAGACTCCTCGGAAAGCTCAAAATTTCCGTAACAATTCCATGAGGTAAGCTTTCCCGCTTCAAAGCCGTTATTTTTTATCGGGCCTGAATCCACGCTTCCTGCGGGGGTTCCCACATTCGCATTATCATCTTCCGTAGTGTCGGCCTCTTCTTCATTCTTACGAAATTCATCTAATGTTTCAAGAGACATTTTATCGACATAACCCACGCCGCCCGCAAACGCCGCACGCCGCACATATACCGCGGCAGAGGTGCTGTCCGCCCCGGTTTTAAACTGAACGGCTCTCTTAACATATGCCGATGAGCCAATCTTATACTCAATCTTATCTTCGCCGCCGAAATCCCTGACGCCTATATAGATATTGTTCGTCTTTCCCGATACCTTTCCCCATGCCGTCAAAACATATGTGGTATCGGGGTTAAGTCCGGTCACAAACTGTTCTATACCGCTCTCCCCATTTCCGCTCAGCGCAATACAGCGTGCGCCGGAATATGCGTTTGTCTCAGACAGGCTGTAATCTCCAAAGCCTGTCCACGGGTCTAAGCCTTCGGCCTCAAAGTCCGCATTCTTCAGAATTTCCGGCGAGGTATTAACCTCGTCGGAAAAAATCGGCATAACGGGAACAGCGGCAAGAACCGAAATCGTAAGCAAAATGCACAGCCATTTCGACACTCTCAGTTTTAACATCTTATCTCCTCCATACGGCCATACGGCTAAAATTAATTTTGAGTTCCGAATACAACGCTGTTGTCAAGCGGCTTAAGCGAGTCGAAGCCGTCAAACAGAAATACCCTTATCCTTCCCTGTGCCGCATCATTAGGGAGGTTTTCAAGCGTCAGCTCTACGTTCATCGGCTCGCCCCCTTCTGCGACGGTTATCTCTTCTGAAGCCTTCACCTGTTCAAGCACATTATTACTATTATAATATGCGGCTATAACCCTCGCCTTCAACTCTGCACTTCCGGGATTTGCAACCGTTGCGGTTATTTTGTTTGTCCCTTCTGTCGGAACGGATTTTTCCTCTTTTTCGCTGTCTGTTAAAGCAACATTATTTAAGTATGTCGTCTCATACAGCTCAAAATCATCTGCCCAGCCTGTTTGATCCCATGAATATACATATACAACCGCCGAGGTCTTATTCGCTCCGGTCTTGAAGTTTATAGTCTTTTTCTCATACTCATTGGTATTAGTTGTGCTGGCCGATAGTGAAATATCTTTGCCATCCTCACCAATCGCAAAATTCTTTACACCCGCACCGAATTCTGTTGTATCCGCCTTTACCCAAAAGCTTAAGGTATACATTGTGTTTGGCTTTAAGCCCGTAATATCCTGTTCATATGGCACATTTCCCACCCCATATTTTAAACAATATTCACCGCTGTGCGAATATATATTTTTTTCTGCATTTCTTTTTATAACAACTCCTTCTTTCGCGGAACGTTTTTGCCATGACCCCTCATTGCCCCATTCAAAGCCCGGGTTCTTGATAAGGTTTTTTGTTTTAAGCGTTGATGTTTCCGCCACGCTGAAATCATCAAACCATCCCGTATAACCATCCCAGTTTGCCTGACACAAAATATTTGCAGTTGTGTTATTTTCTCCCGTGGTAAACTCGACTGTTTTGTACGCGAATTCAGTATTTACTATTTTTGTTTCTGTCTGACTTCCGGCATTCTGACCATCACCATTATAATCCTTTACTATAAGCGAAGCGTGGTCCCAACCGCTTGACTTCGTCCATGCTCCTACTGTATAACTTGTGTTTGGCTTTAAATTCTGCAGCGTATAATATGCAGACACGCTGCCATTTGTGTCATTCGGAGAGGTTACCTTAAGAGAGTGACATCCGTTATATACATTGACCGGGTTATCCGAATTTTTTTCAATGCTCACATTGCCATTATTGATTGCATTATTCTCCGGCCAAGACTGCCAGCCGTTTGCTATAAGACCGGCCCCGTCACTTGTACTTTCAAAACCGGGGTCTTTAATCGGAAGCTCTCTCGCCGTATCGGCATAGGCGGCCGCGGGCATTATACTCACGATACCGATCAGCATTATAAGCGACATAACCATACTAAACATTTTTTTCATAAATTGACACTCCTTTATATTTAATTTTATTCTTATCTGTAAACAACAAAAAGTGTAGTATTCAGGTTCGACGCGTTGACCAGAATTTTATCGCCCCTTAAGATGTCGGTTGCATCGGTCACATCAACCCTTTGTCTGTTGCTGTCGTATAGAATAACCAAAGAGGTGTATGGTATTACGCGCTCAACATACTTATCCTCGCGCGGACTGTTTGTGTTTTTGGTTCTTATTAACAAGCCGTATTCATAAACGCCGGTTACCTCGCCGTATGAATAATAAAGACCGCTGTAACAGTCAAATGCGCTTCCGTAGTTTCCCCAATACTCCTTCTCCGACTCCTCGGGGGTATTGCACCTGAAAAGCACGCGTATTCCGATTATTTCAGACTTCGGGCTCAGCATATACTGAATAACATCGCCGCGTTTTAAGTCCGTCACCTCTATTCTGTCCTCTTTCTCTGTACTCAGGGCACACCTTACGCCTCTCGTGTCCGTTAACAGCGCTTTTACATTTTCGTCATCCGACACTAAATATGTCGCCTTGGTGTTCTTAACAATCATACTTATGCCGAGCGATGCAGTGCCCTCGCCGTTAACTGCTTCAACAACCTGATCCACCACGCCGATATTTTCTGCCATAGAATATCTTCCGTTATCGGTCAGAACAATCGCGGCCGGTACCTTTTCTTTTGAAATATCATAAAACTTAATATCTGTATACGAGCCATAATCCTCCCAGTATGTAACATCCTTTATATCATACAGATCATACCTCGACAAATCCGACGGAATAACAAACGTCTTTGTCGAATCTCCCACGCGAATCTTTCCGCCGAACATACGCTTGCTTCCCGCGCGGTAGGTAAGCGATTCGGGATAACCGTTTTCCGCACCGCTTTTAACATCTATATCAAGCGAGAACTTGCTGTCGCGCTCGCCGTATTCGTCATTGGGGTCGGTTATCGCCCACTGTTCCTGAACCGTCGGCGCAGGCATAGCGGTATTAATTAGTGTAATCTTCTCATCCTCGTTTATCTTATACTCAATCAGCTGATTATTGTTGCCGAGAGCCTTCTGCACATCCTCGGCAGGAGTGGAAGTATCATTAAAAACGATTTTATCCTTTGCTTCAAACACCTTAACCTCAGACTGTTCGGTAAATATCTTAAACTTCGGTATCTGTGACAAAGCACCCACACAACAACTCTCTATAAGATACCCATACTGCTTTTCGCGGTTACTGCTTGTATCAAACGCCGCTATGCGCTCTTGTGCATCCAAATATACAGTGCCTGTCTGCCCTGCCTTGACATTTGAAAAGACACCCTTATCAACCTTGTCAAAAAATCTGTTGTCGGCACGATACCACTTATCGCCTATTTTAATTTTGTCCTCTGAAATCTGCTCGATTTTTCCGTTCACAGGCTTAGAGCTTACTATAATCTGTGTGACCGTCTTGTCCTTGCTCTCGGCAAGCGACAGTATCATCCACTTTTCTATTTTTTCTATACCTACGTCATTACCGTCCATATCGCGGACAACAACCTTTTTGTTTTTGTCCTTTGGGTCAATATCAACGCTTTTATATTCGGACGTTCCGTCCTCATAAACAGTAAAAATTGTATTGTTTACCTTGCTGGTGCTTCCCACAACCAAGTTTATATAGTCGCGGACGAAAATTGTGTCATAATTTTTGTCGCCGTCTGTATCAATCAGCTTTACCCAGCCGTTTTTGGGCTTTAAATCCTCCGCCGTCCACGAAGGCATTGCCGCTCCATTATAAATCAAATCGGCATTATCCTTAATCGAAATACGGATGTTTTCTTTGTCCCGCGTTTCATCATAGTATACAAAGCTGTTAATAGTCGTCGAATCGGAAACGTCCTCTGAGCTTACAAATACCTCACTGCACCTCGTCTCGTCCACGCAAACGGATTTTATAACAGGTCGGCGTTCCGTTCGGCTATCATCTGTCACTATTGCTCTTACGTAATACCCGAGTAAATCCTCCGCATTTGTCTCGCCGACCTCGCACATAAGGCTTCCTATCATAACATTGCCTTCCGAAACATCAATCCGTCCGCGAATTGCTGTGACCGAGTCCGCCGTAATCTGTCCTTTGATCTCCTTGAGTCCCATGAACTTCGTCATCATATTTTCGCCCTCGACAGCTCTATACTCGATATACTCTCCTATACTTTCCGGCTGCAGGATGTCGATATGAAGCGCATTATCTATGATTTTTGCCGCATTTTCTCTTGAAATCGGCTGTTCATCCTGGGGATAGGTTCCCTTAGAGAGACCTATGCGTGATGCCGCAATATAAAGCCCCGAAGGGTATCCGCCCTTTTCCTCGACAAGATAGTTATAACCTATCGCCCTTATAAAAATCTGAAGAACCTGATTATAGGTAGCCGCCTCGCCCGGCTTGAATGTTCCGTCCTCAAGGCCGTTTAAATATTCGGACACCGCATTAATATATCCCGATGTCTTAACGCCCTTTCCCACGTCGCTGAACTTGGTTTCAACCGGCGCAGCCTCGCCTATACCCATACATTTTGCAAGGGCATACGCAATATCACCGCGTGTAACGGTATCAAACGGCTTAAACTTATCGCCCGACGCATCGGGGAAGATTTCCAAATCGGTAACCAATGCTATAGAGCTTTTATATTCGCTTCCGTAAATATCCGAATACTTTTCTGTATTTCTTACTCCCGGCTCTGCCGCATACGCCGCGGAAACGCTGCTTAATATAAAAATAAATGCAACAAGGAATGAAATATATCGCAAAAAAACTTTTCTCATTATTTTAACCCCACCTAATTATTTTCTATCACAGTGCTTTCCCATACAGGATGCGGCATATCATCAACCGACCACAGGGACGCTTTTATCTTACACCTTGTCTTGTCAAATCCGCTCGGAAGAGTTATCTCGACAAATTCGCCCAAAATTGCACTCTCTGCATTAACGGATACGGTCTTTCTCTGATTCGCAATCATCTTGCCTGTATCGGTGCTGTATACCGAGATACCGAGTGAGATGTCCTCTCCCTTATCGGCCGAGTTCTTCAGGCTGACTGACGCTCTCACCTTATCGCCGGCCGAAAGTCCGCCTGGGCCTGTCAGCGTATTTCCGCTTGCATCCGTTATCTCAAGCTTAACATCGCTGAATGACGAAATCACTTGATTCGCCGCCGAAACCGTCGCCCGATTTCCGAGGCTGTCCACCGCATGGACTTTAATATTCGCTTTATCTAAGCTCCATAAATTTGAAACGATGGCCGAGGTAGTATTCTTATCATAAAAGGTTTCGTAGCCGTTTACATCAACTATGTACCCGGCCAGGCCCGAGCCGCTGTCGGCCGCCTTCGGCCATTTCAGATTAAGCATCTTTCCCTCGCCCTCGGCAATACTCAATGTACCGCTCTCAAATACCGGCGGTTCAGTATCCGCCTCGCTTGCAAGGGTGCTGTAGTCCGACAGCTTCTTTACATCCTTTTTAAGGTTGTTGGTTATATACACTGCTCCGACGCTGACATCCGCACCGAGCGGCTCTATCATCACCCTGCGCCACCCCTTTTTGATTTTTGCAATATCTCCTGCTTGCCAATACCATGTGTCGGGATGCCAGTTCGCATATATCGGCGAATCGTCACAGAAGTCGCCTATATCCATCTTAAAGGTTCGCTTCGACGCAAAGTCCAACGGAAATCCCTTAACATATGCCCAAACAAGATAATTTCCGTCCTCCGGGAAAAAGACATCAGCATAAATCTTGCTGTCTTTCTCGTTTTGCGTATTATAGTATGTCGGTATTTCAGGCATACCCGTTTCATTTTCTATCGTCCAGCCGCTTTCCTCCGTCTCGAGTCTGAAATTCTCGGCTCTTAAAAGATAGCTTACCTCCGCCTCATCCGCCGATACCGACAAGGGTGAAGCTATAGTAACCGCGGCAATGGACGTAATCATCAGGGCTGACCCTATTTTTTTCATAAAGTTATATAATTTTTTCAATGTCGCACCATCCTTTTAAAATATTACACACTTTTCTTTTATCGCTTACCCGCTTACTGCGGTCAGCTGTTACTGATTTTGCAGAATCGTGTAAAGCAGCTTTGCCGCCATGGCTCTTGTGCACATATCCTTTGGTGCAAAGAGTCCGATTTCCGTTCCGTCAACCATACCCGCCATATAGAGCTTTTCTATGCCCTCTTTGGCATAATCCGATATATCCCCGTCATCTCTGAACTCAGGAGCGTTCCTTATTTTCGAAAGTACCGTTCCGCGGTTTTTTATCGCACGGTAAAGCATGGTAACCATATCTTCTCTGGTAAGCTCCGTTCCGACTCCGAACTCGTCTTCTCCGATGCCCGACACAATACCTGCCGCCTTTGCCGCCGAGATGTAATCATAATACCACTCATCTTTATTCACATCCGAAAATGCGGCGTCCGTTCCTCCCTTTGGTATATCAAAGGTATTAACCATCATCTTAACAAACTCTTCTCTTTTAACCACTCTGTCCGGTTCAAATGTTCTGTTTCCCGTTCCGTTGATAATTCCCTTTTTAAAAAGACTGATTATTCCTTCTCTTGCCCATTCAACCCCCGCAATGTCGTCAAACGGAGTATCATCCGCCGTGCTTATATTGTTTCCGTTATCCGTGGCCGCCGGCACGGCAATCTTAACACCGGAAGTAACTCGGCCGCCGCCTCCGCCACCGCCACCGCCACCGCCGGTGCCCTTTCCGCCGCTCGGTTTATTTGAATCTGTAGGATTATTCAGCTTATTCATTGCATAATCTATTGCCGATTCAAGCGCCTTAAAATCCGCAAACGGCTTTTTATCCAGAATGTATTTGTTTACGGTCGGAAGCTCATACTCGTCAAGCGCATTGTACTTCGTCAAATCATATGCTAAAAAGCCCTTCTCTTTAAATACATTCAGCCTCTCGGAGAGCTCATCCTTATTCGATGAGTTCATTTCGTTTATATACTTTATCCCCGATTTCTTTTGCGCTTCAAAGTCTTCATAATAAAAGCTTTCCTGTTTTGGCTCTGCATCGGTGCCGCATATATCAACCGTATAGGTTCCGGTAGCATCCGAGTTCATATCCATTGTAAACTCAAACTTAAATGAGCCGTCCGCCTCGGTCACCTTCATATCGTTTTCATAGAAAACCTCTTTTGTCGGCTTTAAGACTCTGACCGTTACATATCTGCCCGCTCCGCCGGTATGCTTTCCGGATATGGTGACCTTGTTATTGTCCGAATTCCATACCGTGCTTGTGTCGATAAGCTCACCGCTTCCTATCGGAGGAGGAGTATCACCGCCGCTGTCGTTATTGTGGTCATGTACAACAGTCGGAAGCGGAGCGGGCCCCATAAGTATCAAGCTGTCGGCATATGCGTCGCCTGCGCCGTTCTTCCAAAAGAATATAACCGCTTTAGTCTTATTCTCACCCGTGGTGAATGTAATGCTCTTTTGTGTATAGACATCGTCATATACGGCTGAGCCCATCTGACCTCCGCCATAGTCCTTTACGCAAAGCGAAATGTCGTTACCCTTTCCCTTTTGCGCCACTTTCATATACGCCGAAATTTTATATGTTGTATTTGGAGTAAGGCCGCCGAAAGTGTACTGAATAGCCGCGGCTCCGCCCCCTGTAAATTTCGCCGCATACTCTCCCGCATACGCGTCTTCACATACCGTAACCTCACCCGCCGTTTTCTGCCACGAGGATATATCGCCGTTTTCAAAGCCCTGATTTTTAAAGGGTATCGACATTGTATCCTGTGATATATCTACCTTGCCCGTATTTGTCCCCGCCGTTAAATTTTCCTCCGCAAACGTTTTCCGAGGCAGTCCCGTGCCGCCGCAGATAAGAATTGCCGCCGCAGAAACAACAGTAAATGCCCTCGTTATTCCGCTATGTCCTTTGAACATATGTTTCTTCTCCTTCATAATAATATTTACTTTGTATCGTCACCGCTTTTTTTGTCCATAAGTCTGTTCCGATATGCGGTTGGCGTAATTTTAAAATAGTCCTTAAACTTCTTCGTGAAATATGCAACATCATCATACCCCAGCCCATAGGCAATATCCGCTATCTGATTATGCGTTACCTTTAACATCCGAACAGCCTTATTCATTTTTACATAGGTAATGTATTCATTAATCGACGTACCGGTTTCCGTTTTAAACAGCTTTCCGACATAATTCGGCGAATATACAAAATGACTTGCCACGTCCTTTATTGTTATTTTCTTGCTGATATTTAAGTCAATATAGTTTTTTATCTCCCGAACCAAAAGGTTGCCGTCGTCGGCCGTTTCCGCGGCCTCTTCTCTTTTTTCTTCCTCTTTCGCCTTGTTTTTCAATTTTTCTACAACTTTTTTTAATGTTCCGATTAGCTCATCATCATCCAGAGGCTTTACTATATATCCCGCTACATTCGCGTCAATCGCCTTTTTCGCATATTCGAATTCCTCATAGCTGCTGATTAAAATCAGTTCCACATCCTTGTCGATATCCCGTATCTTTTGTATCATTTCTATTCCATTCATAATCGGCATTTTTATGTCGGTTATAACAAGGTCAAAATCTCCCATAACAAACTTGTTATACCCCTGATATCCGTTAAGAGCGGTTTCCTTGATGCACAGCCCAAGCTTTTCCCAATCCACGGTTTCCAATAATAAATCAATGGCATATGCTTCATCCTCTACAAGCAGCACGTTATACATCAGCATCCTCCTTTTGTTCATACGGAAGTGAAATTATAATTTTAGTACCCTCATTATACCGGCTCTCAACCCCAACCGCGTATTTCGGATTGTCATAGCGAAGTCTAAGTCTCATATTGACATTATATACGCCATACCCGCATTCTTTTGAGGTTGTCAGCTTCTTCAGCGTTTCCTCGGTCATACCGATTCCGTCATCGACGATATTAATGAAAAGCATATCGTCATTGATATACGCCTTTATGATAATACTGATTTTACCGTCAACCATTGCGTGCTTTACGGCGTTTTCGACAAACGGCTGAATTATAAACGGAGGTACAACACAGTTTAACAGGATATCATTAATGTCATAGCTGACCTTAATATTATTTTTATATTGAATATTTAGAATATCGACATATGATTTTACAAAGTTCACTTCACCGGCAAGCGTATTCTTATCCTCGCCCTTATCAGAAAGAGCCATTCGATAAAAGAGCGCCGTCTTTTTAATCATTTTTTCAAGCTCCTGCGTTTTTCCCGCCTTCGCCTGCCTTCCGATGATTGACAGGATATTATACAGAAAGTGCGGATTCACCTTTGCCCTGAGAGTCTGATACTCCATATCCCGAGTCTGTATCATTGCGTTTGTCACATCATCTATAAGCTGAGAAATGCTGCTGGAAAAACGGTTAAGCTGTATACTGATTCTGCCGAATTCGTCATTACGTTCAACCGGTATGTTATAGTCTAAATTACCGTTTTGAAATTGCTCTATGCCGGTCATAATATTATTGAAATTTCTGTACATATTTTTAAGAATAAATAATCCGGCTGTTAAAATCAAACACAAAATCAAAAACCCGACCAGTATTATATTTTTAAATGTGTTGTTTACATCATCAAACACAACGCTTCTCGGAACATACAGTACAAGCTTGAGGTCTCCCTGTTCAAGCGTCTGAGAGCTTTGAAGATAATTTGACATTTCCGACTCTTTTATATCATGGTTTTTATAAATAACTTTTCCGCTTGAATCATAAAGGCAAGCATAAATCTGATTGTTGAGATTCTCAGATTTAACGTTTCCGAATAGGTCATCTATATTGACAACAACACGTAAAAGACCGCTTTGATGTGCATTATCGTCAATCATATTCATAAGCAGCGATATATTGTTATTTTCGGCATCATTTTCAACCTGCTGCCACATGAACAGCTTTCCCTGAGCCTTATAGTCCCGATAGAACTCACTGTTTTCAATTCTTGACATATGAAGAATCTCAAGGCGTCTGTATACGCGGTCTGATGTATAATATACCTCGGGTATACTGTCATTTTGTATATATAGCTTTATAGAGATGTCGTTGTTTGCAACAGTAAGCATCGTGGAGGCTTTAGGCATAAGATAATCATTTATAATACCGTGAGACCCTAAAGCATTTTGTTCCTTATTTAAGTAATAATAAAGCCTTGTATCATATACAAAATTCTCACCGATGTTTCTCACCTCCGCCATCTTCCTGTCACAGCCGCTTTCTATCTGCTGGAGTATGAGCTTTAGATTTGCCATGGTATTTTTATGTAAAACATTTGTCGTCATATAATAATAGATGCCGCCCATGGCTGCGATACTTAACATGAAAATTACAACGTAAGAAACCAACAGCCTTAAACTGAAATTTTCCCTTAACTTTTTAAACATAGTCTTCATCCCTTTGCATTGTGTATTAATCAGCTTTATTACTTGCCGCTTTAACATTTTAGCACAAGTTATGCCGTTATACAATGTAATTTATTGTAACATATCTAAAATATCATGCATACAAAGGATAAAATTAAAAAATAAACCCATGTATCTGTTTTTCTGCCGTTGTAACAGTGAACAGACGCTCCCCGCTTTAATCCGGGGGAGCTGTCTGTATCTTTGTCCGCCTTGTTCTATTTCTCTCCGAGCTTCTTTAGATTCTCATTCATCTTATCAGCCATATATTTTCTTAGATTATCCATACCGAGACGGTCGGACTCCGCAACCAAAGCATCGAAATTCGCACTTGCCTCCGCTTCGCTTTCCGCATACATAATCTTTGCCACCGCCTCTGATTTAGCATCGGCAATGGACTGATATGTCACGCCCTCATCACTGTTGGAGTTCGGTATAACATCTGTGTACTCATCAGCCTTCTTACTTGTATTCCATACTATATTAAACTGCTGAGTTTTTGTCCAGCTTCTTTTGTTCTCAGGGGTCAGGTCATACACATATTTAGCACAGCCATCTACCCATGATGTGTTACCCAGTCTGCAGCCCGAGCCGCTTCCCCTGATTTCCTTTGATATCTCAGCCGCTGACTTTTCGAAATATTCAGGCTTTAACACGGGATATGTATTCTCGTTCAGCTCATCCCAATACAGACCCTTTGGTCCGTAGTTGTATACAGCCTGACCTTCGGGGCTCCAGAGCCAGTCGAGATATGCAAATATTCCCTCCGGGTTTTTAGCATTTTTGGTAATCATAATACTGTTAAAACCAAGCGATGCGAACTCGTTAAGCATAATCTTCTTTCCGTCCAGACCTTTTTCGTGAATAGGCCATATCACCTTCCAATCGCTGTTTGCCTGCTTTTTCATATCACCTCTGGTCTTCTCGCCAAAAGTAGTATCGGCAGCCAAAACGGCAATCCTTCCTGCTCTTATTCTTTCCTCAAGCTGATCAGAGGTTCGCGCCATAATATCCTTTGCCAAAAGGCCCTCTCTGTAAAATTTGTTGATAAGAAGCATTCCCTTTTTGTATTCATCCTGCTTGAACAAGGATTCCAGCTCGTTGCCCTTACGGGTAGTAAATCTCACAATATCATCTACATTTGCCTCTTCCTTAAATCCACAGTACATATACTTTTCAAGCTGCCCCTTACACTCTAAGGGAACCATATCGGGATAAGTTGCCTTAACCTTTTTAAGGAAATTATACAAATCGTCAAAGGTTTCAAGAGCCGGCTCGCCCAAATCCTTGTATACCTTTTCGTTTACCAGCCAACAGGTGTTTCCGTTAGGCTTTCCCGCATAGTTACCCCAGTTGGGTATGCGGTATATATGCCCGTCCGAAGCGCGAAGCATATTTAAAATGCTTTCACCGAGAGTATCTCTCAGATTCGTATACTTATTCATATAGTCGTCTAAGGGTTGAAGAAGCTTAGAATCCTCCATCTTCTTTATCGTCTGACTGTCGCCAACCTGAATCACGTCGGGAAGCTCGTTCGACGCCAGCATAATCGAAAGCTTTTGACCCGCCGCGCCCGATGCCGGAATATAGTTTATGTCTACATTAAAGTTTTCTTTAATCCATTCCTCGGTCGGACTGTCAACCGCCCACGGATTTGCAAGCACATCATTGTAGTCCGAATACCACGAAAACTCAAGGTGGTCCTTCTTGAATTCAAAATTACTGTTTTCGGCCGTCTGTTTTCCGCCGCCCGATTTTCCCGAACCTGCACAGCCGGACAAAACCACCGACGCCATGATTACCGCAAGCGCCGTGCTTATCAATCCTCTAAATTTACTTCGTTTCATATACTATCCCCTCTTTTTTAATAATTTTTGCGGATTAGATTAATCACCGAAAAACTCCGCATATATTTTCCGGTAACTTATTTAAATCAAGGTAAAAAGGCGCCGGCTATTCTTTTATAGAGCCGACCATCATTCCGCCGACAAAGTATTTCTGAAGGAACGGATATACCATAATAATGGGTATTGTCGTTACAAACATTGCGGCGGTAGACAACGACTTCGATGTCAGAGTCTCCTCCGCCAGCTTCTCTGCCGCCGTACCCGAAACCTGATCCATCAGCTGACCGGCAGTATTGGCGCTTATAATCTGCTTAAGCAGTGTTTGCAGTGGAATCAGCTTCTGGTTTGTAATATAAATTGCACCTTCAAACCACCCGTTCCACTGATCGACAGCGGTAAACAATATCAGTGAGGCAAATACCGGGCCTGAAATCGGAACAACTATTTTGAAAAACGTCATATACTCACCCGCACCGTCAATCTTAGCGGATTCTAAGAGACCCTCAGGCAAGTTTTCAAAAAACGATTTGAATATGACCATATTCCATGCACTAAACATAGCAGGAACGACATACACCCAAAAAGTATTTATAAGATGCAGAGTACGTATCAATATATACGATGGAATAAGTCCTCCGCTTACATACATGGTAAGCAATGCATACTTCATATAAAAGTTTTTGAATTTTAATTCACGCCTTGAAACACCATACGCAAATATCGAGGTAAATAATATTTGTGCACCCGTTCCGATAACAGTTTTGAGTACACTTATTTTAGCGGCCGTCACCAATCTTGTATCCTTAAAAACAAGCTTATAATTTTCCCACGTAAACTCTCTCGGCCACATCATAATTCCGCCTCTGGCGGTATCTGTACCGGTGTTAAGCGAAATAACAATAAGATTCCAGAACGGATATATTATTGTAAGGCACACGAGCGTCAGCACCGCATATATTACCAACCTCAACGCCTTGTCAGAATCGATTTTCTTCATTATGTAAATCCTCCATATATATTATCATTACCAAAGAGTTGTATCTGTCAGCTTAGCCGACAGCTTGTTGGACAAAACCAACATTGTTATACTTACAACCGATTTAAACAGACCGACCGCGGTCGCATACGAATAACGCTGTGATTTAAGACCCATTCTGTATACATATGTTTCGATTACGTCCGACACATTTCGCATAATAGTGTTTTGACCCTCATTTGTAAGAAGCAAAATATCGCTGAATCCAGCATTTAATATTGAAGCAAGTTTCATAATTAAAGTAATGGCAATCTGCGGTATGATAGCCGGCAGAGTAACAACCAGCATCTGTTTCAGTCTGCTTGCTCCGTCAATCGAACACGCCTCATATAACTCGGGATTAACGCCCGAAATCGCGGCAATGTATATAATGGCGCAAAATCCAAATTCCTTCCAAATACCCGTACCTATGAGTATAGGAAGAAAATACTTCGGCGTGGAAATCCAGTTTACAGGCTCTTTTATCACACCAAGCTTCATAAGCGCTTCATTAACCTGACCGCCGTCAATAGATAAGAGGGACATAACCATACCCGATATAACTACCCATGACATAAAGTGCGGAAGGTATGTAATCGTCTGAAACGCCTTTCTTGCCCCCATGCACTTTATTTCGTTTAACATAAGCGCGAATATAATCGGGAACGGAAATCCGACTACCAGCTTAAGCGTGCTTATAAGCAAGGTGTTTCTCATCACCATTCCGAAATTCGGGCTTGTTAAAAATTCCTTAAAATACTTAAAACCTACCCATGGACTGTTCAAAATACCGGTAACTATATCATAATCCTTAAACGCTATGATAATCCCGAAGAGCGGTATGTAGCTGAAGATAAACATATATATAACCCCCGGCACAACCATGGACTGTAAACTAAGCTGTGTTTTAGACTTGTTTCCCAAACAGAATTTTTTTCTTTCCTTAATACTGTCTTTACCTTTTTCGATAGATTTCATTGTTTCACCCCTATATAAATTCTTGTTCGCCCCGCCGCAGCACCGCGGCGTTTATCTATGCTAAAATTATAATTGAGATTCATTTAAAAATAAAGTTGAATATCAACACAAATTATGAAAAATCAATTCAAAATAGCTAAAATAACCAAAAAACGTATAAATACAACCCTAATTTTCCCACTATACACAATTTACGAATGAAACAACTGATAAAAAATTTGAATGAATATCGCGCGAACAGGCAACCATAAAGAAAACCCACACGATTAAATACACGCCATACAGCGTCTTGTACCGGTTAACGGAGTAAGACTAACTTTTAACGTAACGAATTTAAAACCCTTCAAAAAGGGAATGCATAACAGCAACAGAGACCTATATATTTCCGCCGCTTTAATAAAATAACGATTTAGTCCATCAAAAAAGACCCCGTGCAGAATGCACGAGGTCTTTGTAATGTTGAAACTTCGTCGCATTATCTATGCTTTACAAAAGCTTCTATGCGGTTTAGCGCCTCATTAATGCTATCGATTGAATATGCATAAGAACAGCGAATAAAGCCTTCGCCGCATTCGCCGAAAGCGGTACCCGGAATGACCGCGACCTTCTTCTCACGCAAACATCTCTCACAGAACTCGTCAGACGAAAGACCTGTGCTCTTAATCGATGGGAATGTATAGAACGCACCGAGAGGCTCGAAGCAGTCAAGACCCATATCGTTAAACCCCTTAACCATAACGTGTCTGCGCATATCATACTCGCTTCGCATCATCTCGATATCTTCATCACCGTTTCTCATCGCCTCGATTGCGGCAAACTGAGCCGTTGTAGGCGCAGACATAATGGCAAACTGGTGAACCTTCGTCATTATCTTTATAAGCTCGGGATGAGCGCAGGCATAGCCGAGTCTCCAGCCCGTCATAGCAAACGCCTTTGAAAAGCCGCTTACCAGAATTGTTCTCTCATACATATCGGGTATCTGAGCAATCGAAAAATGCCTCTTATCACCATATGTCAGTTCGGCATAAATTTCATCCGAAAGCACAAGTACATTGGTATCCTTTAACACCTCGGCAATTTCCTCTAAATCCTGCTTGTCCATAACTCCGCCGGTCGGGTTGTTTGGAAAAGGCAAGACAAGAAGCTTGGTCTTAGGCGTAATCGCCGCCTTCAGCTCGTCCGCAGTCAGGCGGAAGTTATTTTCCGCCTTAGTTTCAATAGTCACCGGCACGCCGCCCGCCAGCTGAGCAATAGGCTTATAGCAGACAAAGCTCGGTTCGGGGATAATAACCTCATCGCCCGGCTGAACGAGAGAACGTATACAAAGGTCAATCGCCTCACTTCCGCCGACCGTTACAAGAACCTGAGACTTCGCCTCATATTTAAGGCTGAACCTTCGGTTTAAATAGTTACAGATTTCTTCGCGAAGCTCCTTCAGTCCTGAGTTCGAGGTATAATATGTCATTCCCTTTTCAAGGGAATAAATACCCTCATCACGTATATGCCAGGGCGTAACAAAATCCGGCTCGCCCACACCGAGAGAAATCGCATCCTCCATCTCAGCGGCAATATCGAAAAACTTTCGTATGCCCGAGGGCGGAATAGAGCTCGCGGTGTTATTCATCAACTTTTTAAAATCCAAACTCATAAGGACATAACCTCTCTTTCGTCCTTGCTTGGCTTACAGCACACAATACCATCATATTTATAGCGCTTTAAAACGAAATGCGTCGCCGTTCCGACAACAGATTCCATCGGCGCAAGATGCTCTGATACAAACAAAGATATTTCGCGGATGTCCTTGCCCTGGACGGTTATACCAAAGTCATAGCTTCCGCTCATCAGGTTTACGGCTTTAACCTCAGGGAACTGGTATATTCTCTCCGCAATTCTGTCAAAGCCGCGGTTTCTCTGCGGTGTAACGCGAAGCTCAATATAAGCCGCGACCGCGTCGGAGCCGTATGCCTTATCCCAATTTATGTGCGCGCCATAGCCCAATATGATGCCATCGGCCTCCATATTATCAATAATTTCAGCGACCTCCGTCATGGGCATATCAAGCATAGTTGCCATCTGCTCAAGCGATCTGCGACAGTCGTCATGCAAAAGCGCCAAAACCTTTTCACTCTTTTTGTTAGAATCGAAATCAGACATAGTAAACCTCCAAATTAATGCGTAAAATACGCAGAATACTTATTTAATCATATCATTATTTTGTCAATCCGTCAATAGCCGTTATGATATTGTAAGATAAATTTAATTACCCGATATTCTTCATCGCTTTAATATCAATATTATGCGGCCGGTAGGCTTCAAGATAATCAAGCATCTCATTGTAATCGGTAAAGAATTTATAAAGATTAAGAGTCTCTTCCTTCATAAATCCGCCTGCCGCGGCATGAGTCATAAGCTGTGCTATATCATCATAATAACCTTTAAGGTTTAAAACGGCAATCGCTTTTTGATGGCGGTTAAGCTGTTTTAAAGTCAGAATTTCAAAAAATTCCTCAAAAGTCCCGACTCCCCCCGGAGTCATAACAAAAGCATCAGAGCGTTCCTCCATAATCTGCTTGCGCTCGCGCATTGTCTCTGTAAAAATCATTTCGGTGCATTTATCATAGAGAACACCATCCACCTTAAAGAATGAAGGCGAAACACCGATAATTTTCCCTCCGCCCTTTGTCACTCCGCGCGCCGCAGCTCCCATAAGCCCCTGCGCCCCTGCACCGTAAACAAGATTATGACCGCGGCTCGCCATCTCCTCTCCCATTTTTTCAACTGTGGTTATATACTCTCTGTCAATGGCGTCACTTGATGCGCCGTAAACACAAATGTTCATAATGTCACCTCCGTGAAGTATTTTAATAGATTATACTACAAATTTCTCCGAATTTCAAGAATAACTTTCTCCTAAATATTTAAAAAAGGGGCTATAAAAGATATAGTCCCTCTTGGGAGCAAGAAAAAAACGCACAGAATGTGCAAACCGAACCAAAAGTGCGCCATGAGCGCACTTTTGGATTACCCGAAAACGTATTCGGGTACGCTGAAGGGTAAGCTTTGCACATAGCAGTCTGAGCGAAGCAGACTGCGGTCGGTACGTTTTTTACACCGTCAACTCTTTATTAATATGGCTTAACATAATTATATATGCCTGCGTATATTGCTTCGGCCGCCGCTGTTTGCCACGCCGGACTGTTAAGGTTGAGCGCCTCTGTCGGGTTACTGAGGTACCCGAGTTCAAGAAGCACTGCGGGCATACGCGTCTGGCGAAGAACCGCGAAGTTTGCCGCATGTACACCGTTATCCTTAGAACCCAGACGGCTGACAAACGATTTAACTATAGATTCGGCAAGAGGCTGAGCCTTGTTTCCGAGTCTGTAGATATATGCTTCAAAGCCGTTCGCCGCAGGATTCGGCGAGCTGTTTGTATGAATACTCACAAAATAATCGGCGCCCCATTCGTTTGCCATTCTTGCACGATTAGTAAGGTCAGCGCTCTTCCCGGGAAGAACATTCTCGGTTGTGGTTGTTCTGTATTGCTTAACCTCGTATCCGCCTGCCTCAAGCAATGCGGCCAGCTGAGTCGCAACGCTTAAATTTACATACTGTTCTATTACCCCGTTGCCTACCGCTCCGGGATCTGTTCCGCCGTGACCGGCGTCTACAAATATTTTTACTGCCATTTTTTCACTTCCTATTGTCCGAAAAATCCGCTCTCGATATATATTATGCAAAACAAGCCAAAATGTTTTGGAAATATGTAATACTTGTGTAACGCGTCTGTAATATCCTTATGCTATAATAGTAAACTAAGATATGACATAAAACGCGATTCTTTCTTTTATCTGTCTTTTAAAGCGGAAGAACGAATATCGCGGTGTTTTAATGTATAAAATTAAAATAATGTATAAATTTTTAAAAATGTATTGCATTTGTAACAAAATATTGATATAATAATAATGTTTGACACAATATATAGCTGATATATATGGTTAGGCGTAGGAGAGACCGCGGCTTTGCGGACATACTCTTATTCCTTAGATAAAATCCGATTGGTGGGAGTATCTAATATGGAAAAACTCGTTATTTTAGGAGGGGCGCGGCTCAGCGGAGAAGTTGAAATCAGCGGTGCAAAGAATTCTGCCGTTGCAATTTTAGCCGCGTCAATTATGGTAAAAGGAAAGTGCAGAATTGAAAATGTTCCTCATGTCAGCGACATTGATGTTCTCCTTGACATAATAAACGGCCTTGGCGGAAGTGCGGCATTTGTCGAAAAAAGCACGGTCGAGGTTGACTGTACAAATCTTAATAAATATGAAGCGGACTATGAAACGGTTCGCCGCATAAGGGCGTCATCATATCTTATGGGCGCTCTGCTCGGCCGTTTTCACCGCGCAAGGGTAGGAATGCCCGGCGGCTGTGACTTTGGTGTCAGGCCGATAGACCAGCATATAAAAGGTTTTAAGATTTTAGGCACCGAGGTTGAGGTTGACCACGGAATGGTAGATCTCCGCGCTGACAGCCTTATAGGTGACAATATTTATCTCGACGTTGTATCCGTCGGCGCAACAATAAACATAATGCTTGCCGCTACGCTTGCCGAGGGCATCACAGTTATCGAAAGTGCCGCAAAAGAGCCGCACATCGTCGATGTTGCAAACTTCTTAAACTGTATGGGTGCAAACATCAAGGGCGCAGGCACCGATGTTATAAAGATTAAGGGCGTGCCCGAGCTTCACGGCGGTGAATTCAGCGTTATTCCCGACCAAATCGAGGCAGGGACGTTTATGATTGCTGCCGCTGCTACGCACGGCGATGTTACAATAACAAACATCATTCCTACTCATATGGAATCGCTAAGCGCAAAGCTTGAAGAAATGGGCGTCGGAATCGAAGAATATGATGAAGCTATCCGAGTATATACCGACGGCAGACGCCTTAAAAGAACAAATATCAAGACTCAGCCGTATCCCGGCTTCCCGACTGATCTTCAGCCACAGATGCTTACGCTTCTGACTATTGCCGACGGCACAAGCCTTGTAACCGAAAATGTATGGGATAATCGCTTTAAGTATGTAGACGAACTTAATCGGATGGGGGCGCACATCTCCGTTGACGGCAGGGTTGCCGCGGTCGAAGGCTGTGACCACCTTGCGGGCTCACCTGTTCATGCCACCGACCTCCGTGCCGGCGCGGCTTTGGTTATCGCCGGGCTTATGGCACACGGAGTAACCGAGATTTATAACCTAAAGTACATCGACAGGGGTTATGAAGCCTTTGAAGCCAAGCTTAGAAGCATCGGCGCACAGATAGCGCGAAGAAATATCGAAAAAGAGCTGCACACAAATGCAGTATAACGTATAAAAGAGCAGAATGGACTGATTTTTATGAAGCTTATTCCACTCAAAAGCGGAAGCCGCGGTAACGCGGCTTTAGTTTTTGCAGATAAAACAAAAATATTGGTGGACTGCGGCGTAAGCGGAAAGTGCATTGAAACCGCCCTGCGCGGCATTGACGTTGCCCCCGAGGAACTATCGGCGATAGTTGTCACTCATGAGCATATCGACCACATTGCCGGAGTCGGCGTGATGATGCGAAGATATAAGCTTCCCGTATGGGCAAATGAGGGAACATGGGACGCAATGCGCGGTCAGCTCGGCAAAATCGACGACGGGCTTGCACACATTTTCAATACCGACTCGGCATTTGAGATAGGCGAGATTGGTGTAAAACCTTTCCCCATTCCCCACGATGCGGCTGAGCCTGTTGGCTATAGCTTTATGCACAAAGGCGAAAAAATGTCGGTTGCTACCGACATAGGAGAACTTAAAAAAGATTTGTTCGCGGCAATCAAGGGAAGCCGCACAGTTCTCTTAGAATCAAATCACGATGTAAATATGCTTGAAATAGGAAGCTATCCCCCCGCACTAAAACGCCGCATCAGAGGTACCCTGGGTCATCTTTCCAACGACGAAGCGGGATTGGCGGCTGAATTCTTAGTAAAAATGGGAACCGAACAGATAATTCTCGGCCACCTGAGCGAAGAGAATAATTATCCGAAGCTCGCCGAACAGACGGTTGTCTGCGCCCTCGGCGAAGCGGGAATAAAATGCGGCAGGGATGTCAGCATAACGGTTGCGGCGTCGTGATTTACCTGCGCTTTCTGTCGGTAAGTTCAGCAAGGTATAGTTCCAACGCCGGCCACGGCGAAAGTCGTCCCTGTTTACATTCGAGGTCATAATAAAGACCCCTGTTTATCATAGATTTTAAATATTTCTCGCTGAAGCTTCGGCTTTCTTCAATAGTCTTGTTTACAACAAATGCGGGTCTCGGAAAATCGAAATAGCTCCCGATTTCCGCTGTTGAAAGTCCGTCCTCTTTAAGCAGCTTGCAGAGCAGAAGCTCTGACAGGCGCGACATAACCAAATTCAATATATAAAACGGTTTTTCATCTGTGTCGCGCAGGTACTTAAGCTGTTCAAACGCCTTTCCCACCTGTCCGGCCACGACATTATCAACCATATTATATGTGGTGAATTCTACCGTTTTTTCAATCACCGCGTCTATATCCCGACGGGTGACTTTTCGCCTTTCTCCGGTATACAGGCTAAGCTTTTCACATTCGCGCGTCAGCTTTTCAAGCGACTGACCGCAAAGCTGAAGGATATACCGCGTATCCCTTTCTAAAATTTCCTTTTCCTCCGCCTTAAATCGCTTCTCTATCCAGATTTCAAGCTTGTTAAACGGCATATAGTTAAACGAAACAACCCCTCCGCTGCTTTCAATAAACGAAAGATTTTTCAGTTTCTTTTTATCAAAGCTGTCCTCAACAAATATCAGACAGGTGTCCGGCGGAACAGCCATATTTTTTATAATTTTGAATTCCTTGAGTACGGCATTGTTTAACATTCCGCTGTTTTTAACAATTATCAGCTTCATCAGCGACATCTGAGGGAACCTGTCAACAGCAGCGGAAATCTCATCTATAGCGACCTTCTTTCCCTCGAACTTAAAGAAGTTAAACACCTCCGTCCCCGGAGTAATTACCTTTTTTTTAATAAGCGCAATACTTTTTTCAAGCAGATACCTTTCCTCGCCATAGAAGAAAAATATCCCGTCGAGCTTTCCGCCCTTTATTTTTGTTGTCAGTTCGTCATAGGTCATAAATTTATCCCTTCCCGGCAATGCTTTTCTCTCGAATCACGCATTACCCGTCTCAGTTATGCTCACTTGTACAAATATTTCGTATATCATTCTCAGTCATTATCACCGTGACAGTTCCATCATAGTCCGTCCTGAGAATGGGAACTCTCTGTTTTTCAAACGTCTTAAGTGTTTGCGGCGAAGGATGGTGGTATGAGTTATTCAATCCCACGCTGATTATAGCAAGCTTAGGACTTACCTTTTCAATAAACTTCGGAGAAGATGAGGTCTTTGAGCCGTGATGTCCGACCTTTAAAAAGTCAACGTCAACATCATCATTTAAGATTTCGCTTTCTTCATTCGAGGTTGCATCTCCCGTGAACAAAAACGAATTTTTCCCGCAATCCATTCTGATAATCAAGGACCGGTCATTTTGGTCATCATCCGCCGCCGAATATCCGTCAGACAAAATTGTAAACTTAGTATTGTCAATATCTATAACATCGCCCTTTTGAATTTCGGAAATGGGAATCTTATGCTCCTCCGCGGGTTTTGACAATTCATCACACGCACCCGAGGACCTTGAAACATATATGCGTGATATTGGATAACCGCCATTAATAAGCTCAATCACACCGTTCATATGGTCATCATGCATATGCGAAACGAACACTGCGTCAAGCCTCGAGGTAAAACTTGAACGCAGATAATTGGTGAGGGTATACTCACCCGAGCCGGTGTTTCCTCCGTCTATAAGCACCGCCTTATGATGCCGCGTCTTGATAAACGCCGAATCCGCTTCACCAACATCAATAAACGAAACCTCATCATATCCGCAGTCAACCAAGCCAATATACACGGCACAGCAGGCAAGTATCGCCGCAATTATCCATAACGCAATCAACGCTGTGCGCTCATGCGTACTCATATCCCTCATCCTTTATATATGAAGCTTAACTCCGGCGGCCGACAGTCTGCTTTGAAGTGACTTAACCTCCAAAGCCGAAAAATCGTCGGTCATCGCCGCCGCTGTTCCTGCGGCCTCGCCGGTAACCGCACAACACGGAATCACCCTCGAAATATCCCACATCTCGTCCGATACCGATATGCAGCGCCCAGCGGTAATCAAATTTTTTACCTTTTTTCCGTACAAGCACTCAAACGGAACCTCATAAACAGGCCCGCGCTTCTTCCAGTTTGAAATTACACCCACGCTTGTTCCGATGCTCTCACCCTCTTTTTCGGTCGTCATCTCACAGGAGCCGGCAAGCCGCCTTGTCATTCTCAGCTGAGGAATCCCGGCGATTGACGAAAGCGAGTGTTCCTCGCTGACTCCGCCTTTCTTTAAAAACTCGGTCAGGATTTCATTATGTGCCATCTGTACCATCTCGGATATTTCATTTCCGTCAATTCCGCCGAACCGTCTTTGAGAAAGAAGCTTAACATCCTCGTTAGAGCCTTCGGCAAAGCCGTGCATATGAAGCTTGTTAGTTCCGCCCTCAACCGCATAATACCAAGCGGCAAGAATATTCTTAGGCGCATACAGAGCTGTTTCCTCGCCCGAAAAAGCACATATATCCGCATCCCCGGTCGCGTCAACAACCGCGCCCGCTTCAATCGCATACCTTCCCGATTTATTTTCAACAATAAGAGCGTTTATCCTGCCATTCTTAACATCACAGGAACAAACCGAGGTTCCGTATAAAATATCTACGCCCTCTTCCTTTAACCTTTGCTCACACAAAATAGCAAAAACATTTGCGTCATACCTTACTTCAAACCGCTGTCCTTTCGCACGCTCCTCGACCGTATGGTCCGAGAGCCAGATCTCGGGATAATTCGCCTCCGCTCCGTATTTAATCGAAAGCCTGAAAAGCTCTTCCGCTATGCCAAAGCTGACCTGCCTTCCCTTGCCGTCGCAAAGCGGCAGGTAAATAGTAACCAATCCGAGCGTCGCAAGTCCGCCGAGCGAAAACTCCCTTTCGATTAAAAGCGTTTTTGCTCCGCCCCTCGCCGCCGCGATGGCGGCGGAAATCCCCGCAATACCTCCGCCGACAACAACCGCATCATACTTTTCTTTGATTTCAAGCCGTCTCTCCGGCTCCATAACAAAATTATTCATTTACCTTCTCCTGATCTATTTTTGTTCCGCTATTATACATACGAAAGTAATATTCCACAGTTTCCGTCGATTTCAATACTTCCGCTCTGCGCAGGAACAAACACACTATCGCCCTTTTTAACATCAAGCTCAGCTTCGTTCATTTTAATTTTTGCACAGCCGTCCGTCACAATTACTGAACGGAAGCTTTCACGATCGACTTCCAATACCGCTTTATCCGAAACCTCGATTCTCTCTGTGGTAAAATACTTGCACTTTGCTATAAGCCTCAAGGTATATCCGTCCATCTGCTGAGGCTTACCGCTGCTGTCCGCCCGATCCGACGGGGTAAGCACAGATACGTCAACCGCCTTGTCAATATGTAACTCACGCGGCTTTCCGTCCGCTCCTCTTCTGTCATAGTCATATACACGATATGTGGTGTTTGAATTCTGCTGAATCTCACAAATCATAAGTCCGCTTCCTATCGCGTGAACCGTTCCGGGCTTAATAAAGAACACATCCCCCGCCTTGGCTTCAACACGGTTCAGAACCTCTGTTATTGTGTTATCGGCAATCCTCCGGCGGTATTCGTCCTTCGTTATTTCGCGGTTAAAACCATAATAAAGCGCCGCACCCGGCTCGGCCGAAAGAACATACCAAACCTCGGTTTTTCCATACTCACCCTCGTTTTTAAGAGCATACTCATCGCTTGGGTGAACCTGAATCGAAAGATTATCCTTTGCATCAATAAACTTTATCAGAATGGGAAACATCTCAAACGCCGCGCCGCGCGTGCCGAGAATCTCGCTGCCGCAGGCATCTATATACTCGGTTAATGTCTTCCCCGAATACTCGCCGCTTGAAACTATGCTCTGGCCATCCTTATGCGCCGATAGTTCCCAGCTTTCGGCAATGCGGTCATAATCACAGTCCTTTCCGTACTCGGTGCGAAGCCGCGTTCCTCCCCATATATAATCCTTAAACGCCGGTTTTAACAAAACAGGTTCATTCTTCATAGTTGGTCTCCTTTATAATCAGGCGCTCTGCCGTTTTTTACTATTTATAAGTATAAATCCAAATAACGTGATTGTCAATATTTTTTCCGATATTTTTACTCCTCGCCGAAATAAAGTGACGCCGCACACGGGAATGGCATTTTTCCATCAAAAAAAGCACCTGCAAATGATTTTCACATACTATTTGCAATTTTGCCGGTTTTTGTGTATAATGACTGCACAAGCTAAAAACCCGACACTAAATGTCACCCCGTTTGATATACAATATAGATAGAAAAGATAATCTATTCAAATGTTAAGGGGGTGATAAAATGAAATACAGTTCAAAATGGAAAGCATGGAAAGCAATGATTGATTTAAAAACATGCTTGAATTGCCGCAAAAAAAATGGTAAAATATATAGCATAAATGATTTGGTATACCCTGCCCCGCCGCTGCACCTGAATTGCAGATGTGTAATAGAGAGACTAACAACTCTTCTCGCCGGCACAGCCACCGACGATGGAACAAATGGCGCTGATTGGTATTTAAAAAATTATGGAAAATTACCTGATTATTACATAACCCCGGAGGAAGCTGCAAGTGAAGGGTGGAATCCCAAAATGGGAAATTTATTTTTAACGTGTCCCGGGAAAATGATTTTTGGCGGAATCTATCAAAACAAAAACAGACATTTACCTGCCGTCCCAAACAGGATTTGGTACGAGGCAGACATTAATTATGAATTTGGATACAGAGGAACCGAGAGAATACTGTTTTCAAATGATGGATTAATATTTGTAACTTATGATCATTATGCCACATTTATCGAGATTGAATAGGAGGGATTAAATGAATTACGAAGAAGCATACAGAAGAAATGCGTTTAAACCAATTAAAGAAAACCCGATTATATTAGATTT
>CADBUP010000011.1 GCA_902797885.1 uncultured Ruminococcus sp. | reverse complement strand
AGGACTGGATAAAGACAATGGTCGAGGAGGCTGACCCGAATATGCCGGCTCAGGAGCTTGCGGACAGGATTATGGATATGGCCAAGACTCTTCATACCAATCATGTGAGCGATGATATGACAGTAATCGTAATGAAGCTCTTGAAACGGAGTTAAAATTACAAAATTGCAATTAAAGTGATAAAATATTGAGCTAAAGTAATCTGTTTTTTTGACAAAATATATAAAATAAAAATTTTTTGAAAAAAATCTTGACATTTTGAAAAAAAGGGAGTATGATTACTGTAATGTTTGCAAACATAAATAAATTGAAAGGAACAACGGCTATGAATTGTCTGAAAGATTTAAACGTAACAAATTCTTTAAACACAACATATGAGTTTAACTTTGTCTTTAGCTTTAGCTTTTATGGCTACGGCTATTTTTGCTGCGATAAATCTAAAAGACCTTTGAGCCTGAGTTAATTCATATATCAATTTTGTATATTAATAAAACTTTTAGGGCAGGTTCAAAGGAACCTGCCCTATTTTTTTCTAAAAAATTATCTGAAAGGAATGAAATAAAATGGTAGTAATAATGAAACCGGGAACAAAAAAAGAGGATGTAAACAGCGTGGTGACATACGTTAAAGGTATGGGTCTTGACGTAGTTTTAAATCAGGGTATTAATTATACCGTCCTCGGTCTTATCGGCGATACAGGTAAAATCGACCCTGATAAACTTATGCTTAACGAACACGTCGATCGGGTAATGAGAATAGCCGAGCCTTTTAAAAAGGCAAGCCGAAAGTTCCACCCCGAAAATACGGTTGTGAAGGTCGGAGATGCCGAAATCGGAAGGGACAAGGGTTTTACTGTTATTGCAGGTCCGTGTTCGGTCGAAAGCGAGGCGCAGATGACAGAGGTTGCAAACGGAGTTAAAAAGAGCGGTGCAAAGCTTCTCCGCGGCGGCGCTTACAAACCCAGAACCTCGCCGTACTCTTTCCAGGGTCTTGCGCTTGAGGGCCTTGAAATTCTAAAAGAAGCAAGAGAACAGACCGGGCTTCCTATTGTGACGGAAATTATGTCGCCCGCCCTGGTCGAAAGGTTTGAACGCGATGTTGACGTGATTCAGGTCGGCGCAAGAAATATGCAGAACTTTGACCTGCTCAAGGAACTGGGTAAGTGCAGCAAGCCGATTTTGTTAAAGAGAGGATTATCTGCCACAATCGAGGAATGGCTGATGTCTGCCGAGTATATCTTAGCCGGCGGAAACGAAAACGTTATTCTTTGTGAAAGAGGAATAAGAACCTTTGAAACATACACCAGAAACACGCTTGATTTAAGCGCGATTCCGGCGGTTAAGAAGCTCAGTCACCTTCCGGTAATCGTTGACCCGTCACACTCGGCAGGAATGAGCTGGATGGTAGAGCCGCTTTCTCTTGCGGCAATGGCTGTCGGCGCGGACGGATTGATTATCGAGGTTCATAATTGCCCCGAAAAGGCGCTTTGTGACGGTGCACAGTCGCTTAATCTGGCACAGTTCGACTCGCTGATGAAGAAGATGACCGGAATGGGCAGAAATATAGGACTTAATATATAAAAAGGTGGTTTAAATGGAAAGTGACTTTAAGATAGCTGTTATAGGACTTGGAATAATAGGCGGTTCAATGGCGTATGCGCTTCGCGACTTTCGGAATGCGAAAATCACAGGCTGTGATACGGATTCCGAGACACTGAGGCTTGCCTCAGAGAGAGGCGCTGTTGATGAGGCTTATCCCGAATCGGAAAGGGCGATAAAAGACGCGGATTTGGTTATAATCGCAACGTATCCCGACAGTATAGTCAAGATAGTTAAGGATAACGCCGGCTGTTTTAAGCCGGGTGCGGTAATAACAGATATTTGCGGCGTTAAGACAAGAGTATCAAAGGAAATCGAGGCTGTCTTGCCGAGCGGCGTTTATTATGTCGGCTCGCATCCGATGGCGGGCAAGGAGGTAGAGGGCTTTACACACGCCGAAGCAGGAATCTTCAAGGATTGCGGTTTTATTATTACCCCGTCGTCCGCATCGGATAAGAAAAGCGTAAGATTGATTTATGAAATGGCGGAATATATGGGCGCCGGGAAGATTGCGGTCAGCACTCCGTATGAGCATGATGAGATTATTGCTTATACAAGCGACCTTATGCACATTGCGGCGTGTGGATTGTGTCTTGATTTTAATCAAAAGATGAACCTTGCATACACAGCGGGAGCCTTTAGAGACTGCACGAGAATAGCGCTTATTAACCCAAAGCTGTGGACGGAACTGTTTATGGAAAACCCCGAACAGATTGTAAATGAGATTGACAGATATATGAGGTCGCTTCAAAGCTTTAGGGATGCGATAAATAACAATGATGAAAAAAAGCTTTTTTCACTTCTTGAAAGGGTGCGTGAGAATAAGCTTGACATACTTGGAAGAGTGCCGCATAAACAGGCGGCGGAACGGAGTTTAAGATGAGAACATTAAGAGTGAACCTCCCCGGACGGGAATATGATATACACATAGAGGGCGGACTTTTAGACCGCATACCGGAGCTGATTAAAGAAACGGGACTGAGCAAATCAGACGGAAGAATAACGGTTGTCACCGACAGCAATGTTGCTCCGCTTTATGCGGATAAGGTTATTAGAGGACTTTCCGGATATGAGACAAAACTGATTGTTGTTGACGCGGGTGAGAGTGCGAAGTCAATAGATAACTTAAAGCGGCTCTACGGCGAGATGCTTAACTTTAAAATGACGAGAACCGATTTGATTATTGCTCTCGGCGGCGGAGTTGTGGGTGACCTGACAGGCTTTGCCGCTGCAACAATCCTTCGTGGTATTCCATACGTTCAGATTCCTACGACACTTCTGGCTCAGGTCGATTCATCGGTGGGCGGAAAGACCGCTGTCAACCTTCCTCAGGGGAAGAACCTTGTCGGGGCGTTCTATCAGCCGAAGATGGTGATTATTGATACGGATTGTCTTAAGACTCTTCCGCCCGAAACCCTTGCCGACGGTATGGCAGAGGTT
>CADBUP010000010.1 GCA_902797885.1 uncultured Ruminococcus sp. | reverse complement strand
TTGAAAGTCCGACATAGAGAGCCTTTCCGCTTGTGACCGCCTGTGAAAGCGCCCCCATAGTTTCCTCAAGAGGAGTTTCGGGGTCGGGACGGTGATGATAGAATATGTCAACATAGTCAAGCTTCATTCGGCTGAGACTTTGGTCAAGGCTTGAAAGAAGGGATTTTCGGCTTCCCCAGTTCCCGTAGGGGCCGTTCCACATTTCGTACCCTGCCTTTGTGCTTATGATAAGCTCATCACGGTGCCCCGAGAATTCTTCACGGAGAATTCGTCCGAGATTCACCTCGGCTTCGCCCGGTGCAGGACCATAGTTATTGGCAACATCAAAGTGAGTGATTCCGCTGTCAAACGCAGTAAAGCAGAGCTCTTTCATATTGGAATACGGCGAGTTTTCGCCGAAGTTATGCCATAACCCGAGTGATATCGCGGGAAGCAGAAGCCCGCTGTTACCACAGCGGTTGTAGGTCATTTTTTCGTATCGTTTTTCATTAAAAATATGCATTTTTATCTTCTCCTTTAATCTTGATTAAACCGAAACATCAGCTTTTGAATATCCTTATCAAAAAGGTTATCCTTTGTCACAGCTGTCACATCGGTATATATTATATTTTCCTTTATATTTCCACCGGAGATAAGTTCGGCGGCATACTTTACCCCAAGATAGCCGATAGCAAACGGGTTTTGAACAATCAGGGTATCTATTTCGCCGGTTTCAAGTTTTTCAATCGACTTGATATTTGTGTCAAAGCCGATTCCGCGGACACGATTGCTTGCATTAAGCTGTTTTATGGCTTCGCCTATGCCAAGCGTCATCCACTCGTTGAATCCAACCAAAACGTTAATCTGTGGATTCTCGTTCAGTAGTGATATTGCCGCCGCGGCGGCGCTTTCGGCATTGCTCGCCACATTAACGGATGAAATTATCTTAGCGTTTTCGATTCCATCAATGTATTCGCGGAAGCCATCCTCACGCAGGCGCCCGTTATCGGTGCTTTTGTAATAGTTTATAAGGCCTATGTTGATTTGGCTTCCGTCGGGGAAGTCATCTGTTGCTGCCTTGCCGGCTGTGCGGCCTGCCTCGATATTATCTGTGCCGATAAACATTTTTGTTCTGCTTGAATCTACATTGCTGTCAATAATAATAGTCGGAACCCCTGCTCTTGCCGCTTCGTCAACCTCAGCGACTGAATTTTCATAATCTATCGCTGAAAGAACGATTGCGTCTGCGCCGCCGGCAACGGCGCTTTTAATAATCTCGTTTTGGGCGGCGTAATCATCTTCGCTTGATGGCCCATCGAATGTAACAGAAACATTGTATTCTGTTGCGGCGGAATCGACCCCGCGCTTGACACTCTGCCAAAAATCCGAGTCTGTTGCTTTTACTATTACCGCTATATGCTTCTTTTCGGCATCCGGATTTGCGCAGGAACAGAGCGACAGGGCAATGGTCAGACAGAGTAAACCAACGATAGGTTTAATTACTTTCCGGATTTGTTTTGTTCGTTTGCGTCTCATTTGTCCCTGCCTCCTCGGTTAGTTTGGGAATTCTTACGATTACCTTTGTTCCGACGTCAAGCTCGCTTTTTATGGTTATGCCATAGTCCGCGCCGAAGTAGATTTTCAAGCGGTCGTTTACGTTCTTTACACCGATTCCGCTTGAATCACTTCGTTCCTTTTGCAGAATTTTTCTGCATTGTTCATCGGTCATGCCTACGCCGTTATCCTCGACCGTGATGATTATATCGTTATCATTGTCCTCTGCTGTTTTAGCTGAAATTTTAATTTCACCTTCATCGATAAGGCGGTCGATTCCGTGATAGATTGCGTTTTCGATAAGCGGCTGAACCGTTATCTTGTTACACAGATAATGCTCAATTCCGGGGTCAACGTCAAACGTGTAGGTAAACTGATTCTGATAGCGATAGTTTTGGATTATAAGATAGTTTTCGGCATGGCGCATTTCATCTTTTATAGTTATCAGCTCGTGACCGCGGCTTATGCTTATTCTGAAAAGCCGCGCCAAAGCACCCACCATTTTAGAGGCAGATTCGGTGTTTCCGCGTTCGCACATCCACTGTATCGAATCAAGCGTGTTATAGAGAAAGTGTGGATTTATCTGAGCCTGAAGGGCTTTAAGCTCAGTCTTTCTCAGCTCGGTTTCCTCTAAACGGACACGCTCCATAAGCTGAACGATTCTGTGTGACATATGTTCAAACGAACGCGAAAGGACATTAAGTTCGGTAACGGACTCGGTTCCGCCGGAGAATGTAAAGTTCTCGGCGTCGGTCTCAAATCGTTTCATAGCCTGTATCATTGACTTAACAGGGGCGGTTACTATGCGCGAGTATATAATTAATAAAATCAACGCAATTAATGCACAGCAGAGGAAGGAAATGATTATGCTCATGAAAATCCGTTGTCTCAGCCTTTCCGCAAGCTCGTTCGTGAAGCTTACACCGACAATCCTCCACAGATTGTCTTTTGTGAACTTGGCAGTATAAATCACGCCTTTCTCGGTGTAGATTCCATCGGGAAGTGACGAAATCAAATCGGTGTTCTCGGTTTTAAGCCCCGAAAATAATAGCTGCTGCTGAGGGTGGTATACTATGTCGCCGTTTTTGTCGGTTATAAAGCAATATCCGTGCCTGCCTATGCCGACATTGTCGATGTACTTTGCTATTTCCGAGAACATAAAGTCTATCGCGACGTATTCTCCGTTTCCGAAAACGGGAAACTCAAGCTTGGTTGAAATAGTAATAACCCACGGATACTCGCCCTCAAAGAGAGTCTGGACGTGCGGCGACGATACGGCGAAGCCGCCGAATTCTCCTGAGCTGTCAAACAGCTCCTTGTTAAAGGATAGGTCCTTATAGCTGTTTTCTTTTCGCTTTGCGCCGCTTCCGGTACAGCTTATTATTTCGCCATCCGCGGAATAAACCGTTACGGCGTATATGTCGTTTTGGACAAAGGTAAAAACCGAGATTTTGTCTTCTAATTCGGCGGGGGTCTGAGTCCTTTGAACCACGCCGCTTATCAGAGAAAGCTTGTCTTCTATGGAAGCAAAATAGTTTGTGACGGCGAGTTCGGCCTGGTCAACCGCCTGTTCCGAACTCACGCGGGTGTCGAGATTTAAGGTTCTGCCGTAGATTGAGCCGAAGATGAGAATACAGACGGAGACCGCTGCTATTACTGCGGCGGTTACCGAGAGTACGGTTATCGTCGATAGACTTAAAGAAAAGCGGCGGTGTGCTTTCATCTATAACAAATCCTTTCTGTTTGTTGTTCTTACCTTATTCGGAGAGTCACCGTAAAATTTTTTGAAGCTATAGCTGAAATAGTGTTGGTCGCTATAGCCGCATTTCTGAGCTATCTCAAGCACCTTCATATCTGAGCAGACAAGCATATCATATGCAGCCTTCATTCGGCGCTCGGTAAGAAGCGTGATATAGTTTTTCTTTTTTGTCTTTTTAATAAGCGCACTGAGATAATTCGGGCTGACCGCAAGTTCGTTGCTGATGCCGACGAGAGAAAGCTGTTCATCCGAGTATCTGTCATTAATTATTTCTATAACCTTGTCACAAAGAATTTCGCTTTCGCGTTTTTGTGAGTTATTTATAATTTCCTTGGCGTTTTTGCAGAATGAGATAAGCTCATTTTTCATACCGCTTTCGCTGTTGTATGATGTGACACGCGCAAAAATCGCACTTGCGGACAGCTGTTTTAAAATGTCTGATTTATCATCGGCGACATTGCTGACAACGCTGTATACGGTGGCGATTATCTGGACAACAAGAAGGTTTGCGTTTTCGGGGGTACTGCCCTCGAAAAAGCTGTTTACGAACGCCTCAAGCGAGTCATTCGTACCGACCTTTAAAAGCTGTTCAAGCTTTAACACCGATTTTTCAAGGCTGTCGATTTCAAATTCGCGGTTTCGCTCCTGGTCGTTAATAAATCTTACCTCGCCCGCACCGTCGCTTGTATAGCGGCGTGCGGTAACCGCCTGAAAATATGCGCTTGCACAGCCCGAAAGTGATGTGAATTCACGGCTCACACCGATTGTACAACTCTGATTAAGCATTCGTTTTGCCGTTTGAACGGTTTCGCGCAGAGGAAGCTCAAGTATGTTTGAAAGCTTGCCCTTCTCATTTGTTACTATAAGACTGACGACCCTTCCGTAGACGATAAAGCTGAATGAATAGATATAGTGAGACAAGACTGTATCAATAAAGTCGGTATGTTCCCTGCCGGTGCAGGAGGAACCGCCGATTTGCTTGAACTTAGATATAAGAACGCAAAAACGGGGCGTCGCTCCGTCTTCGGGCGCGCCCTTTTTAATTATGCCGAGTTCCTCCGCACAGCGCGCAAGCTCTTCGTCATCAGGTTGTTCTTCGTTGCTTCCGAGCATAAGCGGAAGCAAAAATCTTTCAATCGAGAGCTTATGAAGCTGTTTTTGTGTGTCAGCATCGGGTGCGGCGATTACGCTTCCTAATTTTTCGTCCATTCTCTCGTGTATTTCAAAAAGCTTCTCTGACATTTCAGAAGAAGAAATCGGCTTTAACAGATAGCTTATTATATTATAGTTTATGGCGGTGCGCGCATATTCAAAGCTATCATAGCCGCTTAAAATAACAATCTGAGTTGCCGGGCGGAGCTCGCGCACGCGTGCGGCGAGCTCTAAGCCCGAAATCATTGGCATTTTTATATCGGTAAGAATGAGGTCGGGTTCTAAACTCTCAATAATATCGAGAGCTTCAACGCCGTTTTCGGCCTCACCTATGACCTCAAAACCCGCGGCCGCCCAATCGACCATTTCGATAAGCGCACGGCGCTGTTCATATTCGTCTTCCACGACAAGAACGGTATAATTCATCGTTAATCCTCCCGACATTTGGAGATAGAATCTAATTTTTATAGTTAGTATATCATTAAATGCCGAGAAAATCAACAACTTTATTTTAAAGAGAGAATACTGTGAATTTCGGTTCTTTTTGTTTACTCGGATTTTTCCCAACCGGCATAAAGCGTCATGCTTCCGGTTATCGGCTCCGTCTCAGGCTCCCACCTTTGTGTACAGTCGCGGTCGGTATACCAACCGGTGAAACTGAAGCCTTCCTTTACCGGGGTTTCGGGACTGAGCGTATCAGAGTACATTGCCTTTACGGATTCAATATGCGAACCGCCGTCCGTGTCGAATTTTATCGTAAAACCGCTGTGTTTAACGATAAAAACCGAAGCGATAATAAGAAGGGTAAGAAGAGATATGACCATAATATTAGCTGATTTAACCGACATATTAACCCTTGCGTACAGTCCGCCGCTTCGGCGGGGTGTAACAGCATTATTATCCATAGTATTTCACACTCCGTTAAAATTTATTTTCTTGCCAGATACTTGCGCATATCTATTGCGCAGGCAACAAGGATGATAAGACCCTTGATTACATACAGCATATTCGCGTCAACCGAGAGGAAGTTAAGGCCGACAAAGATAATCTGTAAAAGGAATACGCCGATTACTATGCCGCTTATCTTACCGGTACCGCCGACAAACGAAACGCCGCCGATAACGCACGCCGCTATTGCGTCTGATTCATAGTTAAGACCGGTGTTGGCTGAACAAGAAGCAATACGGGCTCCTTCAATAAATCCTGTGATACCGTACATTGCGCCGGCTAATACAAACACCATAACGATTGTCCAGAATACGTTTACACCCGATACATTAGCAGCCTCTTCGTTTGAACCAACGGCAAACATATTCTTGCCGAACTTGGTTTTGTTCCAGATAACCCACATTATTCCCGTTAGGATAATGGAGTACAGAACATACTTCGGAACCGATACTCCGCCGACCTTAAACAGCGTTCCTCTGACCAAATCGGTGTAGGAGGAGTCAAGACCCGAGAGAGTCTGACCGTTGTTTCCACCCATCATAAGGTACATAAGTACAAGACCGAAGACAATAAGCTGTGTGGAGAGAGTAACGATAAACGGATGAAGCTTGAATTTAGCTACAAAGAAACCGTTTACAAAGCCTATCGCAGCGCCGACTGCTATAACAGCCAGAAGTACCAGCCAAAGCGGAGTTACGCCGATGTTAGGGAAGATCTTGTTCGCATAGCCGCTCATCTGAAGAAGAGACGCGGCGATACACGCGGTAAGACCTACACATCGGCCGGCTGAAATATCGGTACCGGTTAAAACGATTGCGCCTGCTATACCGAGTGCGATCGGAAGCTTAGCCGCGGTCAGCGATACGATATTCACTATAGAAGAGGTGGAAATAAATTCCGGAACCCGTATTGCGATATAAATTACAGCGATTAATATGATTATATACATTGCATTATTAAAGAGCATATCTGTGATTGCTCTGCGCTTGTCAGCACCGGACTTTGCCTTAAAAGCCTCGATGCTTGCCGACAAGCGGTTTTTGCTATTTTGCGTTGCAGCAGACATTTTTGTTTTCCTCCTTGTTCATTTTTGTTCATTTGTTCGGATTATGCAAATTTCGCGGCGAGCGCCATTATTTCTTCCTGGGTTGTCTTTGACGCGTCTACCTCGCCGGCAAGACGTCCGCCTGACATAACAAGTATGCGGTCGCACACGCCGAGAAGTTCGGGCATTTCAGATGATACCATTATTACCGTTTTGCCCTTTTCGGCAAGGTCGATAATAAGCTGATAAATTTCGTACTTTGCACCGACATCGATACCTCTTGTAGGCTCATCGAGAAGAAGAACGGTCGGGTCAGTCAGAAGCCAGCGTCCCAATATGACCTTCTGCTGGTTACCGCCTGACAGAGTTCGTATCTTCGTCTCCTGTGTGGGGGTCTTGACCCTCATCGCTTTTATGCACCAGTCCGTATTTTTAATGAGCTTCTTTTTGCTTAAAAACGGGCCGGTCTTGCAGGTGTCAAGACTTGAAATCGTCGTGTTGTCGCGTATGTTGAGGATTCCGAAAATACCCGTTGTTCGTCTTTCCTCGGTCAGGAGCGCAAATCCATTTTTAATCGATTCAACAGCGCTTGAATTTTTTATATGCTTTCCGTTGAGCGTTATTGTGCCGCTCTTTTTTGTCGCGATACCGAATAGGTTTTCGAGAAGCTCCGTCCGACCCGAGCCGTCAAGACCGGCGACGCCGATTATCTCGCCCCGGCGGGCAACAAATGATACATCGCGAAGCTTTGAATACTCAGCCGTCAGATTATTTACCTTGAGCAGAATATCGCCGATTTTGTTTACCTTGGGCGGATAGATGTTAGTAAGCTCTCTTCCTACCATTAATTTAATAATCTCATCTGTCGTCAGGTCTTTCGCTTCCTTTGTCGCTATCCACTTGCCGTCGCGCATGATTGTGACTTCGTCGGAAATACGCAGGATTTCAGCCATTTTATGAGAGATATATATAATGGCACAGCCCTGGTTGCGAAGCATATTGATTATCTTAAAGAGGTGCTCGACCTCCTCCTCGGTAAGAGAGGAGGTCGGCTCGTCAAATACGATTACCTTTGCGTTGTATGACACGGCTTTGGCGATTTCAACCATCTGACGCTGAGATACCGGCATAGTACTCATAATCGTTTTGGGGTTTACGTTAAGGTCAAGCTTATCGAAGATTTCCTTTGTTGCTTTGTACATTTTCTTTTCACTTGTAATGGGAATCCCGGGTGCCACGGTCGGAAAGCGGCCGAGCCACATATTATCCATTACATTGCGCTTGAGAGCCTGGTTGAGTTCCTGGTGAACCATCGCAACGCCGTTTTCAAGCGCGTCCTTTGAGTTTTTAAAGTTTACCTCTTTGCCATCTAAGAAAATGCTTCCCGAATCCTTGTTATATACGCCGAAGAGGCATTTCATCAAGGTCGATTTTCCGGCACCGTTTTCGCCCATCAGCGCGTGAACCGTTCCCGCCTTAACGGTGAGGTTTACCTTATCAAGCGCCTTTACGCCGGGGAAGGATTTTTCTATATTCTCCATTTTGAGGAGAACCGGCTTTTTTGAAGTCTC
>CADBUP010000009.1 GCA_902797885.1 uncultured Ruminococcus sp. | reverse complement strand
TGATAAGTCCTTTAAGTCCGCCGTTTTTATCAACGATAGGAAGCTTTTCAATCTTGTGTCTGCGAAGGATTTCCTTCGCCTCATCAAGAGTTGTTCCCTCGGGGGCGGTAATAAGATTTTCGTGGGTCATACAATCCTTAATCTTCTTTGAAAAATCAATTTCAAACTTTAAGTCACGGTTTGTAAGTATGCCGACAAGCTTATCGTTTTCAGTAATCGGGACACCCGAAATCTTATACTTAGCCATTAAATCTTCGGCGTCTTGAAGCGTATGCTCGGGTGACAGGAAGAATGGATCGACAATAACGCCATGCTCGCTTCTCTTAACCTTATCAACCTCGCTCGCCTGTTCCTCAATCGACATATTTTTATGGATAATACCTATGCCGCCTTCTCTTGCAATGGCAATAGCCATCGATGACTCGGTGACAGTATCCATAGCCGCTGTCATAATCGGAATATTAAGCTTTATTTTGTTAGTAAGTCTTGTCGATAAATCTGTCTCTCTCGGATGGAAGTCAGATTCCTGCGGAATCAACAATACATCATCAAACGTCAGGCCTTCCTTGCCGAACTTATCATTTCTCATCAAAACACGTCCTCCTTATTTTACAAAAATAGCCGCTGACTCGGCAGACTCTCGCCTGTCACGCGGCAAATCACGATTTGTTTTCAATTATTATAGCACACTATAAAATCATAGTCAAGCAGAATTTTTAACAAAAAATACTGATTTCAGACACTATTCTTTAATTCTGTATGATATGAGCAAAATCGGCGCCGATTAAATCCGCCAGCTCGTTTGGATTCATCTCAATCTGCGCTCCCCTTCTGCCGCCGCTGAATATGATGTTATCAAAATTCTGTGCCGAATCGTTAATAACTGTCTTAAACTGTTTTTTCATTCCTATCGGGCTGCATCCGCCCCTTATATACCCTGTTACCGAATTTATATCCTTAACGTGAATCATCTCGACCGACTTTTCGCCGACAGCCGCCGCGGCCGCCTTAAGATTAAGCTCCTCTGCGACAGGAACAACAAAAACATAATAGTTTCGGCTCTTGCCGACGGCGACAAGCGTCTTAAACACGCGCTCTGTCGGCTGATTAAGCTTACTCGCGATGGTCACGCCGTCGGCAAAGCCGTCGCTTTCATACAAATGTTCTTTATATGATATTTTGTTTCGGTCTAAAATTCGCATTGCGTTGGTTTTTGCTTCCTTTTTCATTCAATGTCACTTCCTGTTATCAATAAGCTATTATCATCTTAACATCCGAATTAAATTTTGTCAATAAAATTATCTTATATTTGTCCATTTTCAGTATTTACATACACGCCGAGTAAGTATATAATAGTCTTGACTGAAGCAAACTCTTTATACAGAACGGAGACGGAATTATGGAAAATTATAACGGATATTTAATCTGCAGTGACCTCGACGAGACGCTCACCCACCGCGGCAGACTGATTGAAAAGAACACGGCTTCAATTAAAAAATATATTGAAAACGGCGGACTCTTTACGCTGTCGACCGGAAGAACGCCGGCATACCTCTTTGAGACCTATGGCAGGGAAAATCTCTGTATTAACACATATCTCATCTGTCTTAACGGAACGGTCATCTGTGACCCCGACAGCAAGGACATAATATGGGAGCGTTCATACCCCAAAGAGGCTCTCGCCGAGCTTGAACCAATTTCGGCCGATTTCGGCGGCGTGCTTAATATGAACTATTACTGTTTTGAAAGCTCATACGCGCATTATTCCGAAATTCCGAACGGAAGTAATATCAATAAGACGGTTATAGCCTTTGATACACCCGAAAACTGTCATCGGCTGAGGCAAAGGCTTGAAGCCGAATATCGTGACATATTCAGCTTTAACAAAAGCTGGGATACCGGGCTTGAAATTCTTCCGCGCGGCGCGGGGAAGGGGGCGTGCATCCGTGAGATTAAGACCCTTCTCGGTGACAAAGCCAAAACCGTTATTGCCGTCGGCGACAACGAAAACGACCTCACTATGCTACGCGAAGCCGACATCGGCTATGCGGTCGGGAATGCAATCCCCGAGCTCAAATCCGCCGCCGACAGAATCACCGTTTCCTGCCCCAACGGAGCAATCTCACATATCATAGAAGATATTTCCGTATAGATGATATTTTCGGTATATAGGAATTATTTTGGTATAACAGAAAATATTTATGCGCATACTGATAACTGATGCCGGAAGCTTCCGGCAAAGCGGAGGTTATCAGTATGCGCTTTTTCAAAAAATACTATCGCCACATCTCAATAGGTCTTGTCAGCGGAATTTTAAACGGACTTTTCGGTTCGGGCGGCGGATGTATCGTTGTTCCCGCAATGGAAAAATTCCTAAAGATGGATGAAAAAAAGTCTCACGCCACAGCGATAGCCGTAATTCTCGTGATGTCGGCCGTCAGCTCATTTTTCTATATCCGCGGCGGATACTTTGATTATAAAATATGGATTCCCGTTACCCTCGGCGGAATAGCCGGCGGTGCGGCCGGAGCCGCAATCCTTTCAAAGATTTCGGTGCGGTGGCTTAAAATAGTTTTCGGAACGGTCATAGGCATCACCGCATTTAAAATGATTTTTTGACGGAGGACTTCAAATGCTGACAGTTATAATAGGTTTTTTAAGCGGAATCATCAGTGGAATGGGCATAGGCGGCGGAGCAATTTTGATACCCGCCCTGATTCTGACCTATGGAATCGAACAAAAGCTTGCTCAGGGAATCAATCTCGTATACTTTCTTCCGACTGCGGTTATAGCGCTTATTGTTCACATAAAGAAAAAAAACGTAGATATAAAAACAGCCGCGATTATCGGCGCCTGCGGAATAATCGGCGCGATAGGCGGCTCTTTGATTGCTATGCGGCTGTCAAACCATAGCCTGCAAAGATTTTTCGGTATATTTCTTCTTCTCATCGGAATCCGTGAAATCTATAAGGGAATCAAAACCGATTCATAATACAGTTATAGGTTATTTATCACCTTTTCATACATCGCCTGCATATCAAGCTTTCTTTCGAGATAATATTCATCGGCGGCGAGTGCCTGAAATATCAACATTCCCAATCCGTTTTGTGTTTTAAGGCCGATTCGCTCTGCTTCTTTAAGGAGTGTTGTTTTCGGCGGATTATATATCAAATCGGATACAAGCACACCCTTCGGAAGCGCGTGTAAAAATTCAAGATTTTCAAAATCTCCGCGACAGCCGCTCATTCCGAGCGGAGTGGCGTTTATAAATATGTCGGCGTCTCCGCAGCTTTCCGAAAGCTCTTCAAATGCCGCAAAGCTCAGTTCTGTATCGGATATGCCATCCGCCGCCGCACAGACCTCCCTCGCCTTGCTTTGGGTTCGGTTTATGACGCAAACGCTCTTTGCGCCTTTGAGCGCGGCCGCCGTCACGAGCGTTCTGACCACGCCGCCCGCGCCGAGTATGACGATTCTGCTGTTTTTAAACTCGTATCCGCTTCGGTTCAGAGAAAGTTCAAACCCCCGGCCGTCGGTATTAAAGCCCGAAAGGCTTCCGTTATTTACACAGACGGTATTGACCGATTCAGCAAGTCGCGCATCGTCAGAAATTTCGGAAAGAAATTTTAAAATATCAACCTTGTGCGGCATTGTCAGATTAAATCCGTCAACTCTGTCAGAAATCGCGTGCGCTATGTATCTTTTAAGGCCGCCGGCGGCTACCCTTACCTTTTTATATTCATATTCAACACCGAGAGCCGAAAGCGCCGCCCCGTGAACCGCGGGTGACAGACTGTGCTCTATCGGGTCGCCTATTACCTCAAGTCTAATCATTTTGCTCACCCTTAATATTCTCGGCGAGATATTCAATGGCAAGCTTATAACCGTCAAAACCCAATCCGCAAATCTGACCGATGCACGACGGCGCGGTGACCGACTTCCGTCGGAACTCCTCTCTCTTGTGAATATTACTCAAATGAACCTCAACGGCCGGGAGCTTCACCGCCGCAAGTGCGTCCGCTATAGCATAGCTGTAATGCGTATAAGCGCCCGGGTTTATTACAATTCCGTCCTGCGTACCGAGGGCGTAATGAATATAGTCAATTATGTCCCCCTCGCTGTTGCTCTGAACGACGACAACCTCAACCTCAACGGATTCGGCATAATCTTCTATGTATTTTTCAAGGTCTGAATACGTCTTGTTCCCGTATACCTCCGGCTCTCTTACTCCGAGCATATCGAGATTCGGGCCGTTTATAACCATAATTTTCATAAATCATCTGCTCCTTATCATTCTGATAAGCGCCAAAACCGCGCTTTTTAAATCAGAATCATTTAAAATTTCGGTACTGCACGCGCGCCTATAGCGTCTGTATCTCTCATTATAAAGCCGAAAAATCGTGTCTTTTCCGCTTTTCATCAGCGGCCGCTGAGAACATTCAATGTCCTCAGCAATTTTTTCCGGAGGGCGGTTGATAAACACAACCTCTTCCCCGCTGTTTTGAAGAAGCTCAATATTCTCTTCTCTTACGACAATTCCTCCGCCGGTCGATATGATTTTGTCTCCATCGCTTGAAAGCTCGTTTTTCAACGTCTCGGTCTCGATATTTCTGAAATATCCCTCGCCGTCACGACTGAATATTTCAGAAATGGGTCTTCCCTCGACCTTTTCGATTTCACTATCCATATCAACAAACTTAATGCCGAGCTTGTCCGCGGCAATCCTCCCAAGGGTAGTCTTTCCGCATCCCGGCATTCCTATTAAAAAAAATTTCATTTTTCTTCCCCCGAACTTGCGGCGCTTCTATAGTTACCCAGGATTCTGAAGTCCTGAGTTTCCTCCACAGCCGCATCGGTTATCGACCTGACCTCATCGTCTGAAAGACAACCGGTATAGTCGGCATAAAACCTGTATTCAAACGGCTTTCCGTTCACCGTTCTGTCGGCTATCGGCCGCGATTCAAGCTTCATAAGGTTAAGTCCGCCCCGCGCAAAGGCGTCCAGAACCCTTGCCAGCTCGCCGCTCTCGTGCTTTAATGTAAACATAACGCTTATCTTATCACAATTTAAGTCGATGTGGGGCGCTTTTGAAATTACGGCGAACCTCGTTGTGTTTCCGTTGCTGTTATTAATATCCTCGGCGAGAATTTCAAGTCCGTAAAGCCTTGCGCTTCGCCGTGCGGCAATCGCCGCCTTTGATGGATCACCGCTGTCGGCTACCATCCTTGCCGACAGCGCTGTACTGTAATATTCCTCGTGCGTCACCCCGCTTAGTGAATTCAAAAAGTTACTGCATTGCAGGAACGCCTGTTCGTGTGAATACACCGTTTTTATATTTTCCAGGCTTGACCCCTTTATTCCCATAAGGCAATGTCTTATGGGAACGTATATCTCACCCACTATATAAAGGCCGTATCTGACAAGCAAGTCAATAACCTCAGAAATCGTTCCGGTTGACGAATTCTCTATCGGAAGCACCGCATAATCCGCCTTTTTTTCATTCAGCGCGGTGTATGCATCTTCAAACCTTGACGCATAAAAACGGTCACAGCTCTCGCCGAAGAAGCCTATTGCCGCTTCCTCGCTGTATGCCCCCTCGCTTCCGAAATACACAACCTTAGGATTTTCTTTAATCGGTTCCGACTTTTTAAGCAGGTCCGCACTATGAATACGGTTCTCCGAATCAGAAAGAATCTTGCTTTGGCGCACGCGGCTTATCGTCATAATCGAGTTAAAAAAATCATACACCTCGTTTTTCATCTCCGAGGTTTTCTTCACTTTGTTTTCAAGTACCGCCTTTTCACGTTCCGCATCGAAAATCGGCTTTCCGACACGGCGCTTATATTCGGCGACGCGGCCGCAGACCTTCATTCTTTCAATAAACAGCGGCAGGAGCTGTGCATCTATCTCATCTATTTTATCTCTCAGCTGAATAAGCTCGTCCATAATTACCTCCGCCTCTCATAAAATCATATCAAGAATCGCTATCGCCGCCGCAGCCTCTATCACAGGAACCGCTCTATGCACGATACACGGGTCATGTCTGCCCTTTATCTCGATTTTAGTGTTTTCCATCTTGCTTATATCAACCGTTCTCTGCTCTGAGGCGATAGACGGCGTCGGCTTAAGCGCAGTCCTGAAAACTATCGGCATTCCGTTCGTAATACCGCCGTTTATGCCGCCGTTGTGATTTGTATATGTCATTATTTTTTGGCCGTCGGTATAGAACTCGTCATTTGCATATTTCCCGTCCGTTTCGGCGAAGCGAAAGCCCAAGCCGAATTCGATTCCCTTAACCGCCGGAACAGAGAACATCATAGACGAAATTCTGCTCTCGACCGAGCCGAAGAACGGCGACCCGACACCGGGCGAAATCCCGCACACGGCACATTCAACCGTACCGCCGACCGAGTTTTTTTCGCTCTTGTATTTTTCGATAACCGCCGACATTTCCCTACCCTTTGAATCATCGATTACGGGAAATTCTTTGTATAGCAATTCATTAAGAGTCTTTTTGTCAACTCCCGCCATATCAAACGGCGTGTCGAACACGTTTTCTATGCTATAGATGTGTGCGCCGACCTCTATTCCCCTTTCGGAAAGAATCTGCTGTGCAACAGCGCCGGCAAACACAAGCGGCGCGGTTATCCGTCCCGAGAAATGTCCGCCGCCGCGGAAGTCCCGGCTCTCGCCGTACTTACAAAGTGCGGTGAAATCCGCATGACCCGGCCGCAGGAGCTCGGGTGTATAATCACGCGAACGCGTATCGGTATTAAAAATCACTCCGCAGAGCGGCGTTCCCGTTGTCATTCCGTTATAAAATCCCGACAGGATTTTAACCTCATCGGCCTCCCGCCGCTGTGTAGACAGCGTATTTCTCCCGGGGGCACGGCGTTTCATCCGAAACGCAATTTTATCGAGATCAAGTTTTGTTCCCGACGGGATTCCGTCGATTACAATTCCTATTCCCGCGCCATGCGATTCGCCAAATATACTGACTCTGAACCTTTCACCCCATTGATTCATCTCTATCACCACCGTATATCAATTCATAATTAAAGCTTATTATACACCTCAAAGAAGTCGGGATACGACTTTTTAACGGCTTCACCCGCGTCAATAATCGTAATATCCAAACCCTCACAGCGCTGTGCGGCGATGGCAAGAGCCATCGCGATTCTGTGATCGTTCCGTGACGAAACATTATTTGATTCAAGCACTTGCCTGCCCACAATTTTCAGGCTGTCTGCACCCTCGGTTATATCCGCTCCGAGATGGCCGAGCTCACTGCAAATCGCTTCTAAGCGGTCACTTTCCTTCATACGAAGCCTTCCAGCGTTAATAATATTGCTCTCGCCGCGGCAAAAGGCAAGCAAGACCGAAATTATGGGAACAAGGTCGGGTATTTCACGTGCGTCAACGGTTATTCCGTGCATCACTCCCGTCTGTCGGGCGCGGATTCCGCCGTCTTTCTCTTCTATCTTCGCCCCTGTTCTTTTTATTATATCAATAATCTCTCTGTCGCCTTGAAGGCTGTCGGCCGACAGTCCCTCACACACAACATCTCCGCCTATCGCACCGGCGACAAGGAAGAATGCCGCCTGTGAATAATCGCCCTCAACGATAAAGTTCTGTGCTTTATAGCTCTGTCCGCCCGGAATAACATAACGCATATAATTATGATTTTCGACTCTGATTCCGAATTTTTTAAGCACATCTAAGGTCAAATCGATATATCCCTTTGACTCAGCTGTCGTTGTCACAATTATCTCGCTGTCACCCTCAGTAAGCGGAAGAGCAAACAAAAGTCCCGTTATAAACTGTGAACTTATGTTCCCCTCTATCTCATATGCACCGCTTTTCAGCTTTCCGTCAAGATACATACAATTTCCCTCGGTGATACAGCTTATCCCGTGCATACTAAACATTTTAAGGTACGGTTCCATCGGTCTCTGCATAAGCCTTCCGTGACCGATAAGCTTAATTTTCTTCCCCGAAAGCAGGGCTATCGGTATCAGAAACCTAAGCGTCGAGCCGCTCTCGCCGCAATCAATCTCAATACTGCCGCCGCTCCGCTTTCTCGTTCCGATACTTACCCTGCCGTCTTTTTTACTATAGGTATACTTGCTTCCGAGAGCGCGTATTCCGTTGAGCGTTGCCTCTATATCTGACGACAGCGCAACGTTACCTATCGTACAGTCGCCCTTAGAAAGCGCCGCCGCAATAATCGCCCTATGTGCGATGCTCTTTGAGGGCGGAACCTTAACCCTTCCTTTGAGCATCCTCGGTTTAATCGTAATGTTATTCATAGTATACCTCCGCCTAAGTCTTATCCGCTCGAACCGATTTTTAAATATATAAACCCGAAACGGATTCATATATTTAAAAATCGGACAAGCAGGCCGAACCTCCGATTAAATATCGGATTTCTTTGTCTTACAGATAACGGCTTCACCGATGCTTTTAAGTAATATCAGATTTATACTGTCTCCGTCGCCCTTTTTATCAACAGCCACGGCGTGTACAAGCTCGTCATGGGAAATATCTGCCGAGGTGGGAAGCCCATACTTTTTTACTACCGCTTCTACCTCGTCCGCTGTTCCCGCGGGGGTTATCCCCATACTTTCACCGCGGCGGCAAGCCATAATCATTCCCGCCGCAACCGCCATACCGTGGGTATATGTGCTGAAATTATAGTGCTTTTCTATCGTATGCCCATAGGTATGTCCGAAGTTGAGTATCATTCTTT
>CADBUP010000008.1 GCA_902797885.1 uncultured Ruminococcus sp. | reverse complement strand
TTCTTTATCGGTGTACCAGCCGGCGAAATCAAAGCCCTCTTTTGTCGGCGCTGTCGGCTCTGTTATCACAGAATTTCTTTTAACCCTTTGACTTGCCAACTTGCTTCCGCCGTTTGTGTCAAACGAAACGGTATATCTGGTTGAACCGCCGCCACCGCCGCTGCTTACGTGGACGGGAATACTTACAATTTCATCGTTTACCAGACGATGCGTTGTCTCCACAGCAGCACCGTTTAATACTACCTTAACGGTATATTTTCTGCCAACCTCAAAGCTTCCGCTTAAGGTGTAGGTTTTACTGTCTGATGATGCGGTGACATTCGTTACAGCAACCGTATTACCCTCACTATCCTTTACAACAAAGTTTGTATCCGCAAGTCCTTCCAAGCTCTTGTCAAATTCAACGCTGAGATATGACCTTCTCGCCGCTCCGGCGGTTACGCTAACCGGAATTTTGGTTATCGTAACCTTACCCGGCACATAGTTTATATTGTAGTTCTTAGCGGAAAGTCCCGATGCCGTCGTTTTACCATCATAGGTGTTAACGGGCGTCGTGCCGTTAATGCTCTCGTCATAGGCAAGGGTAAGTGTTCCGTTAAGAACGCTTTCGTTCTCACCGTTTACGAAGCCGTTATAGGAAACCGAAAGTTCGGGGTTCACCGCTCCGTATTCACGGCTGACATCGTTTACCGTAATTGTAAGCGGAGCCGGGGTAACAGTCAATACGCCCTTACCCTCAACTTCGAGGATAAGATTGTCGGTTTCTTTATTCGTGAGCTGCGCCGATATTTCATATCCACCTTCGGTAACAGGTGCTGTTTTTGCCGCACCGTCGCTTGTGAATTTTACAGTCTTTTCAACTTCCGCAAGCTCGTCAGCAGTAATGAGAGTGCTTTCGCTTTCAAGCGCAAACACAGGCTCGCCGCCGTAAATCTTGGTTATGTTCTTCGGTTTTACCTTAACAGTTGCCTTGTCAATTCGATAACTTACTGTCTTTTCACCGTTGAAGTTGCCCATACCTTTAATCTTAATCTCTTTAGTGCCGACATTTGTCATATCAGTCAGATTCGTAACGGTATAGTCCGTATTTTCAACTAAATCAGTATCGTTCATCTTTACCGTTATGGTCGGTTTTTGTTCACCGCCGTTATAGGTAAAGCTGTCTTTGTCCAATGTAAGGCTTACATCGTCGATCGGCTTTGGCCGGATTGTAACGTTCACCTTTTTTGTTACCTTCTCCACATACGTCTCTTGGTCATCCGGAGTGAACACAACCGTGTATTCTCCGCTGTCGCTTACATTTTTCGGCGCATGCTCGGAATTTTCCCAACTCCATGTGCCGGCAACGACATTACCGTCATATGTTGCCGTGCCGGTAATCTTATTGCTCGGAACAGCCTTACCGTCATATTCTGTTGTAATCGGATTCACGGAAAGCTTAGGTGTTGCCTTATCAACAATCGTAATTATAACCGAAAGTGTTTGCTTTCCGTAAGGGTCAGAGCAATATTTACCGTCTTTGGAGTTTATTATCATTTTCTCTACAAATTTCTTGCCGATGTAACTCTCGTCAAGCATTTTATAAATCTTGAAAGAACATGTACCGTCGGAATTAATTTCTCTGCCTATTTCGCCATGTAACAGTTTCTCGTCCGTACCATCATGTTTCATTCCGTCTGAGGAAACCTTATACTCCTTATCGTTCTTCGCACCAAAAGCGGAAGCTCCGAAAGTTTTTGGCGTCATGTCATTGTAACGGATTTCCATTTCATAGTCGTGGAAGTTTCCCATATCCGGAAAATAATTCGGTTTTATATATCCGTATATCAATCCGTCTTTCTCTAATTTGTAGTTGCGCACAGCCGGTGTATCTTTAAGAGCAATATCGCCGGTTGCGTATACGCGGTCCGTGCCGAACGGACCACAGGGATCGGAACTTTTGTATTTCAGATTCTTAACCTCGTAGTCATCGGCGCTGAGACTAATCTGTTCATCACCGGTGGGATAAGGATAGAATGTTATACTCTCAAACTCTGCGTCTGTTTTTCCGTCATATAACTTCGTTTTACAGATGACCTTATAGTAAATTTCATATTTTTCAATATGGCATTTTATTGTGCCGTAAGCCGAGTCGTTGTGGTTTTTATCGCCGAACACTTTATAGTATACTACATAGTCGCCGGCATCCGTAGCGGAAATCGGTGTTTCTGACCATTCGCTCTCGGCGGCATTGGGATTGCCGGTAATGTACTTCATTGTGCCGTATCCGTTCGCAATACTGCCTCCGATGTGAAGTGTCTGAGGCGTATTACCTCCAATCTTGTATACGAGTTCACTTATCGGCTCGGGAGCCGTTATTGCCGTATCAGGAATGTCTGCCTTGTTTACCTTAATTGTCGCCTGGCCGTCGATGGACACATATGTGTCGGCATCGCTTGGTGTAAATGTCCATTCTGCATCATAATTACCTGCTTTCGGCTTAGTATTCGGGTCTTTCCATGTAAATGTACCTTCAACGTCAACTTTGTTTACGTCATCATACATCTTGCCCGACAATGTGATGCTTCCTATTGTATCACCGTAGGTAATTTCAGATTTGTCAAGGGTAGGATTACCCGTAGGCACCAATTTTTCCCCAACGTTAAGCTTATACTTTTTACTTGTGCGTGTATAGCCATCTTTTGTAACTTCCGCCCAAACTTCATAAGTTCCGATTTTTGAAATGTCAAATTTCACGGCATCGCATTTATATTCATCGCTATCTCCGGTAGCCACTAACTTGTATGTCGGCGCGGAATCTCCTTCCCTCTGAATGAATAAGACGCCTTTTCCATCGTATCCGCCGGTAACAGCACTTGTAAAGCTAAACGTAAGCGGCTTATTAACAACTACCGTACCTTCGTCTGCTAACGCTTTGTCGTCCATCATCAGTTCCGGATCCTTCGTTACAGGAAGCTGCTGCACAATGACATTGTTCATCGTATCATCGTTTTTGACCGTGTTTCTGTCGTACCATATGTACTTAGCCTGATCATTGGAATCACGCACCTTGTAGCCATATCGGTTGCCGAAGTCGGTGTAGTCATCGGCATCAGGAAGGATACCGCTCCAGCTTGCGCCATCCGCAATAGTCAGTTTATTTATGATGACAAACGGATTGCCGCCGTCAAACCTTGCCGAATTTCCGCGGAAGGTGACGCTGTTTACTGTACCGTTGCCGTTAAATGCCACTTTTGCATTGCCGGCGAAAGTGATCTCGTTTACATTTTTATTGTTCAATACGAATTTTATTCCACGACCTTTTGTAATCGTATAGCTGCCGCTCGCATTATCAAGAAGCGTAATTGTATACAACACATCGTCTTTAGTATTATCAATAGCCTTCTGCAGGTCTGTGTAGACACGACTCACACCGTTGCTTTCTACTCTTGCCACTAACTGCTGACCGCAGTAGTCGCACTTGCTGTCGCTGTCACTATCTGCATGCTCCGTGCACTTCACCACAGCCAGATTATAGGTCGGAATCACATAATCTTTATTCTTCGCGTCTGCCAGAGTAATCCGCTGATTTCCGTCCGCCTGACGATACGAATACCCTTCTCCGTCCGGGAGCAGACTGCCAAGTGTCCAATCGCCCTTAAGTTCTAATCCGGTTCTCTGAATCTTGCCGCCGCGCAGCTCAATCTTACCGCCGTAAACCTGCAGCTGTAAAAGAGTGGTGTTTACGTTGTTCGGCTCAAAAATTAGTGTGCCACCGTCACGCACCGTTAATCCGATTGCGCCATTGCCGCCGCTGCTGTCCACAACGGTCAGCTTACCTGTGCGAAGCTTACTCATTGCCGTGAGACCGCCTACATTGAGGGAATATCCATCCAGACTGTGACCGTTGAGATCAAGAGTGATGCCCCCGCTTTCGGTTTCCACATAAATGCCGTCCGGCAGAGACAACCGCGGTTCCTTTGCTATGACCGTAATCTTGCCGCCGTCCGACACCCCTTTAACAGCTGTTTCTATATCGCCATAATACTTACCGTCAGAATCCATAGCGACGGCATTTTTAACCTTAACCTCTGCGCTGGAGTTAATTAAGGAATTGTTAGTCGAGTGTACAAACAGCGTATACTTACCCTCGGCTGTTTCACTTGTCGTCGTCACTATAACCTTCCACTCGTTTTTCGTTTCTATTCTGGTGATATTTGCGGTTATCGTGCTGTCTGTTGCACTCTTCTGAACATACGCCGTCAAATCGTCAGTACCGTTATAGGAAACCGTAAATTCCTCAGACTGACCTGTATATATGCTAGCTTTATCAGGCGTCAGCGTAATCTTTGGCTGAACGGGCTCAGGCGTTGAGCCGCCAACCTGTTTGTTGCTGAGCTTTTTAGCAATCTCACCGCCGACTTTATATGTATTTATATCAAATACAGCTTCAGCAGATGTGTCGCCATTCACATCTGCCGAGCCATAGAGAACTTTTCCATTCGGTCCGGCTTCCGCATTCAATAATACGGCTTGGTCCGTGCCTGTAACAGTAAAATCATCACCATCCACATATAGTGTCCCCTTTACACCGACCTTAGCGCCGCTGATTGAACAGGAACCGCTTTTGATTTCCAGTTTTCCGTCAATGGCCGCTTCGGCATCGGAGGGTGCAGTCATATTGAAATTCCCGTCTGTTGCATCAACAACTACGTTGCCGACAATTGTACCGTTTGTAAGCGTCAGGCTTTCTTCGGCTTTAATATCACCTGTAATGCTGAAGCCGGCCATATCAATCGTTGTCGGTACGCTGGTATTTATGTTCTCCTTAACATTACTGAGCAATGTAATCTTATCCTCACTCATTTCGTTCAGTGCCTCTTGCAGCGCCTCATACTTTGTTCCGTCCATTTCAGCAACGTAACTCGTCCCATCTGTCCCCTCTGCAAACGCCGCCGCGGGCAACAGAGATATACAGAATACAAATGCCATAAACAGGCTCAAAACTCTTTTCTTCATAGCGTGCTTTTCCTCCTAAAAAATATTATTTGTTTCGTAATAAATTTTACTTGCCGAACTGCGAATATCAGCTTTTGTTCTTGCATAGACAACACACTCCTATCAGAATATATTGATTCTATAATGATATGCAACATTCAAGAGTATTTTCCTTAAATCAGAAAAATGTACACACTCTCTCTTTTAAGAAACTTAAAGTGTACCTTTTAATATATTTATTATCTTTTGAAGATAAGACTGACTTATACCATATGTATGTACGCATTGATTTTGTGACAAACAACATAGTCCGTCAAGTCCTTTCTGAATATTTTGCACACATTATAATGATATCACATATTTTAGACTTTGTCATCATCCCAAAGTATGATGAGGTATAACTTTTCTTAAACATTCTATAAAATACCGCCGCATCGAGTAACTTAAACCATGATGTCGTCTCACCGTTAATTGTTATCATAACAAGTTTTTGAGTCAACCTTGGTTATTATATATAATTAAAAATTTTTATTGTGTTTATGTAAATATAATCCAATAAATAAATTACATAAAACACCTTTTTTTGCAGACAATATGAGATGTAAAATTCAAATGCAAAAAGGAGTTTAATATATATGAAAGCAACAGGAATAGTTAGAAGAATCGACGACTTAGGCCGTATTGTAATACCCAAAGAAATCCGCCGCACAATGCGTATCCACGAGGGCGACCCTCTGGAAATCTTCACGGAAAGCAACGGAACAGTAATATTCAAGAAGTATTCGCCGATCGGCGAACTTGGTGAATTTGCATCTCAATATGCCGATTCGCTCGCCAAATCGGCTGGGATTCCGGCGTGTATTACCGACAAAGACAACATAATTGCCGTATCCGGAATTCCTAAACGCGAGCTTCGCGAAAAGAAAATCTCGGGAGATTTGGAACGTATTATGCACAGCAAATCAATCTATATGGCTAATCCCGGCACAAAAAGTGTGCAGGTTGCCGATGACATCGACAAATATGAAGCAGGAATTGTCGCTCCTATTGTTTTTGACGGCGACAGCATCGGCTCTGTAGTATTCATTGCGGAACCGTCAACCCAGGTGGGCGAACTTGAATCAAAACTGGCGGAAACCGCAGCGGGATTTTTAGGGAAAACAATGGAATGAAATAGCGGGGCGGCTCTTTCGCCCCGCTGATATTTTTTATGAATTATTTCTTTATTTTAACCGCCGTAATTTTTACTGCCGTCGGACAGCTTACCTTAAGTTTCTTCTCGTCACCTCTAAATGTATAATCAAGATAAGCAACGGTTTCAGCGCCGCCCGCTCCTTTAACCGAGGTTCTGGGTCCCGCCACGTTATCAATGGCTGTTCCTATCGCAAACTGAGCAAGCTCCTCCCCATCCACTTTACATTCAACACAGATAAGATATTTTCCCGCACCGCTGAGAGTTATATCGATAACATCATCTGACTTCATCTCTCCGTGTTCAAATACTGTTTTAAGCTTATCTGCCTGTGAAACAAGTGAAAGATTAAGCTTTCCGCCATTTTCAACAAAATACTCAAGCGAATGCGTGTTCATAGCGTACTTCAAAATGTTAATTGCGTTTCTTTGAAGCTGTCCGCGCGTAAGCGTCCCGTTATCAAGCCCTTCTTGTATATTGCTCTTTAAATTAAGCGCGTCGGGTGCCAGCATATACACATCGTTTTGTGCCTCAACCAATTCTCTGAGGTTTTTGCAATCTCCCTGATCCTTTATAAGAACAGGCCACCAGTCAGTCATAACAAATCCGTCATATTCCCACTCGTCACGAAGTATAACCGTATTAAGTTCATAGTTAACCGCACTCCAATGTCCGTTTACCGGGTTATATGATGTCATCAGAGAGGTTGCGCCGCCTTCTCTAACCGCAATTTCAAAACCTTTAAGATAAATCTCTCTCAACGCTCTCTCTGACACCGCCGCATCAACAAACGAACGTTTAAACTCCTGATTATTCGCCGCAAAGTGCTTTATCGTGGCCGAATTTCCATAAACGGCAACACCTCTGACCAAAGCCGCGCAAATCTTACCGGTGAGGAACGGATCTTCTGACATATACTCAAAATTTCTACCGTTTAAGGGGTATCTGTGAATATTCATACCCGGACCGAGAAGCGAATCAAAATGGTGTGTACAAAGCTCAATACTTACATATTCATATAGCTTCTTCGCTGTGTCAACATCCCATGTGCAGGCAATAAGTGTTCCGTTCGGCATACTTGTTGCGGTATCGCCGTTATCCATACGCACGCCCGAAGGTCCGTCACAGAGAGCAACAACCGGAATACCGAGGTCGGCCAGATGTGCGGTAACGCCGCCGAACACACCGGTGTTACCCGGTCTTGCCTTAGGTGAACTCATTCCCTCACCGACAACGATACAACGAAGATCGGTGTCAGAAAGCTGTGCAACAAAATCCTTCATTGTGTTTTTCCCGTTCTTCACATCGATAAGCTTTATTCCCTTGTCTCCGCTGTAAGGAATCTCCGGCGGCAAGCTGTCAGCAATCCTTTTTTTATAATCAACCGTTCTGGTCGAGACCTTTTTATATTCCGGCTTAAACCCGTCGCCGTCTCGGCTCGGGCAAAGAATATCAAACTCCTGTTCGGGCGGCATTGCCTCGGTTAACCTTTGTGTAACAATTGTCTCAGGAACTTCATATGTAAACACTTTTTGAGCACAGCGAACGCACCTTCCTATATACAGATTATATTCGCCCTTCTCTAAGACATAACAAGACTTATTCCCTGTGATTCCGCTGTCGTCATACGCCGATAGTTCCGAAACCTTAACCTCAAGCACAACATTCTCGCTCTCGCCGGGACTTAAAATTCCGGTCTTGGCAAAGCCGCACAGTTCACGTACACTCTTCCCGAGCTTACCCTGAGGCGCTTCAAAATACATCTGAACAACCTCGCGTCCCGCCGCCTTACCTATATTTGTAACGCGGACCTCCGCTGTGATTTTTCCGTCATTTTCAGAGACAGAAACGGTGCTTATGTCAAAATCGGTATACGATAAACCAAAGCCGAAAGGATACATTACACGATCTCTTGCAAATGTTTCAAAATATCTATATCCAACGTAAATATCCTCTTGATAAAGGTTACAGGTCGGGCTTCCGAAGTTTTTGTAAGCAGGGTAATCAGTTATATCATAGGCGATGGTATCTGATAGGCGGCCGCTTGGATTGACCTTACCTGAAATCAAATCGGCTACTGCGTTTCCGCCCTCCTGGCCTCCCTGCCAAACATACATAACCGCCTTAATGTCATATTTTTTAACCCAATTCATATCGATTATATTACCGACATTTAATAAAACAGCAGTTTTATCAAAGTATTTTGAAACAACTTCAAGAAGTGCCTCTTCCTCGTCTGTCAAGAACCAGCTTCCTTTTTCGGCTTTTGCATCTCTATCCTCTCCCGCTGTTCTTCCGATGACAATAATTGCAGTATCGGACTTAGCACGAGCCGCCTTAACAATCTCGTCGCTCGGCACCATCTCAAGCTGTGACCACGGCATGACCCATCCGTCGCCGCTGTCAAAAGGATGAGTTTCTATCCAATCTTTATATATTTCAACAAGTTCGGTATTTACATTAATGTTTTTGTTGTTTAGGATTCCATCAAGGATGTTTACCGTATATTCGGTATGCACAGCCCCGCCCGAACCTGTTCCGCACTTGTTATAGTTAATCTGAGTTCTTCCGAAAACGGATATTGTTCTGTCTGAGGTAACAGGAAGAATTCCGTCTTCATTCTTAAGCAGAACAGCGCCATCGGCCGCAACGCTTCGCGAAAGCTCAGCAAGCGGCTTATACGGTTTTTCTTCGAGTTTTTTCCAATCTATCATAATAATCTTCCTTCCGTAATGTTAAATTATTCATTATAATTATACGGCATTTATTCCCTATAGTCAAGTTATAATATTAATAAAATCGGTTAATTTATAACATCTTTTATTAATATGCTTTAAAACACGCCCTGATACAAACATGACTTGAAAAAATTCTATTTAAGTGTTATACTGTTTGTATAAAAGAGGTATCATTCAGATACAATTAACATATAATTAAAATACTGTTAATTGTATTGAAAGTCGATTTATGTTATAATAAGTAAAATATTTCACATTCTTCGGCTTAAACCGTATATGATACATAAGCAAAAGCCGTATTTCGGCAGATGGGAGATAATGCAATGAACATTAAAAGAGTTGGAATTTTAACAAGCGGCGGAGATTGTCAAAGCCTTAACGCAGCAATGCGCGGTGTAGCAAAGTCGTTGTATAATAATATAGAAGGAATTGAAATTTACGGGATTCAAGAGGGGTATAAGGGTCTTATTTATAATAATATGATCAAGATGAAAGAGTCTGATTTTTCGGGAATTCTCACGCTTGGCGGAACGATTCTCGGTACCTCTCGGCAGCCGTTTAAAAAGATGAATATACCTGACGAAAACGGTCTTGACAAGGTTTCGGCCATGAAAGAAAATTATAAAAAGAACAAGCTTGACTGTCTTGTTGTTCTCGGCGGAAACGGTTCGCACAAAACGGCAAATCTATTATCGGAGCAAGGTCTTAATGTTGTCACGCTTCCAAAAACAATAGATAACGATTTATGGGGAACGGATATGACGTTCGGCTTCCAGAGCGCAGTTGACCTCGCAACCCACGCGATAGACTGTATTCACACAACAGCGGCGTCACACGGAAGGATTTTTATTGTCGAGGTAATGGGGCATAAGACCGGCTGGATGACGCTAAGTGCCGGAATAGCCGGCGGAGCGGATGTTATATTAATACCCGAAATTCCATATGACATCAACAACGTCATAGCCGCGGTAAAAAAACGTTATAAACAAAAGAAAAAGTTTTCAATTATAGCAGTTGCAGAGGGTGCAATCTCTAAAGAGGACAGTCTACTTTCCAAAAAGGAGCTTAAACGCAAGCGTGCAAGCAGCAGTTCTCCGTCGGTATCATACGAGCTAGCACAACAGCTGACCGAGGCAACCGGCCAGGAGGTCAGAATTACTGTTCCGGGCCATACTCAGAGAGGCGGCGCGCCCGATTCGTTTGACAGAGTTTTGTCAACGCGTCTCGGCGCAGCAGCGGCAAGGCTCATAATGAACGGCGATTTCGGCAAGATGGTCGCGGTGAAAGGAACATCAATCCGAGCGGTTCCGCTGAGTGAGGTTGCCGGAAAGCTTAAGCTTGTCCCCTCTGACTGTGAGATTGTCTTACAGGCAAAGGAGGTAGGCATTTGTTTCGGCGACTAATCTTAAAGTTTTTCAATTTTCTGAAAGGAGAGCATAAGGTTATGAATACCAAGGAAGAGCACTCACATCATACACCTTCATATAAAAAAGGGATATTTATCAATCGTGAACTGTCATGGCTTAAATTTAACGAGAGAGTTCTCGAAGAAGCACGAAACGAAAATGTTCCGCTGTGTGAAAGGCTGACATTTTTATCGATTTTTCAATCAAATCTCGACGAATTTTTTATGGTCAGGGTCGGTTCACTCGAGGATCAGAAACTTTTGAGCGACCCTCCTCGCGATACCAAGACAAACATGACCCCTCAGGAACAGATTGACGCTGTCTTAACCGAGGTCAACCGCTTAAATCATATAAAGGATGAGACATACGCTCTTACAATGAAACAGGTTTTAGAGAACAGCGTTCGGCTTGTCAGCTTTAAAGACCTTAATAAAAAGCAATGCGATTATTTTGAGAAGTACTTCTTAAAAGAAATGATTCCCCTGCTGTCGGTTATGATTGTCGGAAGAAAACAACCTTTTCCGTTTCTTAAGGGGCTTGAAATATATGCGCTCGCCATACTCTCGTCAAAAGGCAAAAAGGAAAAAATCGGCATTATTCCGTGCTATAGTGACATGATGCCGCGTCTTATACAGATTCCGGATGAGGAAGGAGCATTTATTCTTTCGGAAGAACTTATTCTTCATTTTATGTCCAAAGCGTTTAAAGGATATAAAATTAAAGAAAAATCCGTCCTGCGTATTACCAGAAATGCGGATATC
>CADBUP010000007.1 GCA_902797885.1 uncultured Ruminococcus sp. | reverse complement strand
CCCGAGATGATGATTGCCGCCATACCAACAAAGTAAGCCGAAGTAGCAATCCAAGCCGAGCCACCGAATATAGCTCCGGCAATCATCGCAATAAACGGAACCTTAGCACCGCAGGGGATAAAGGTTGTTGTCATAATTGTCATCTTTCTGTCACGGTCATTCTCAATCGTTCTTGAAGCCATAACTCCGGGAACGCCGCAGCCTGTACCGATAAGCATAGGAATAAACGACTTACCCGAAAGCCCGAATTTTCTGAATACTCTATCAAGGACGAACGCTATTCTTGACATATATCCGCAAGCCTCAAGGAAGGCAAGAAGGAGGAACAGAACGAGCATCTGAGGAACAAAACCAAGAACCGCACCGACACCGGCAACAATACCATCGAGGATAAGACCCGAAAGCCATTCAGCACAGTTAGCCTTTTCAAGAGCGTCGCCGATAAGAACCGGAATACCTGGAACCCAAATACCATAATCAGCCGGGTCAGGTTCTTCACAGTCATACTTGTCATAAACATCGATTGCATTTAAAAGGTCATCATAGCTGGCCGTTTCTTCTTCATCGGCCATTGTTTCTTCATCCACCACCGTGTAGGTAGCCTCTTTAATGTCCTTCGCGTCTTGAGCAAACTTGTTCAAAGCCTCTTTTGCCGCGTCTGCATCAAAATCTTCTGATTCGGTATCGAGTGCAGCTTCAACATCTTCTGTGTCAACGCCTTCTTCGGATGCATACTCGATATAGCCGTTTACAATATTCGCTGCGTCGGTATACTCGTCAGAAACCTCTTCGTAAGCCGAAGAACCTATACCAAATAGATGCCAGCCATCGCCGAACAATCCGTCGTTTGCCCAATCAGTAGCAGCGGAACCGACGCCTACCATTGCGATGTAATAAACCAGGAACATAACAACAGCGAAAATCGGAAGTCCGAGCCAACGGTTTGTAACAACACGGTCAATCTTATCCGATGTTGAAAGCTTTCCCGCGTTTTTCTTCTTATAACAGCCTTTTATAAGCTCTGCTATATAAACATATCTCTCATTCGTGATAATGCTTTCAGCGTCATCCTCAAGCTCTTTCTCAGCCGCCTGAATATCTGATTCAATATGCTTTAAAACCTCAGGCTTGATATTGAGTCTTTCAAGAACCTTTGCATCGCGTTCAAATATCTTGATAGCGTACCATCTCTGCTCATCCTCCGGCATCTGATGAAGAACAGCTTCTTCAATGTGTGCGATCGCGTGCTCAACAACTCCGCTAAACGTGTGCATCGGAATAGTCTTTCCGTGCTCAGCCGCCTTAATCGCCTCTTCCGCCGCTGTCATTACTCCATCGCCTTTTAGAGCCGAAATCTCAACTACCTTACATCCCAGCTCTCTCGAAAGCTCGGCAACATTAATTTTATCGCCGTTCTTTCTGACAACATCCATCATGTTTATTGCTATAACAACCGGAATGCCAAGCTCGGTGAGCTGTGTCGTAAGATAAAGGTTTCTTTCAAGGTTGGTGCCGTCTATAATATTGAGTATTGCGTCAGGACGCTCGTCAATAAGATAATTTCTTGCAACAACCTCCTCTAAAGTATACGGTGACAACGAGTAAATACCAGGAAGGTCAGTCACTATAACTCCGTCATGCTTTTTAAGCTTACCTTCCTTTTTTTCAACCGTTACACCCGACCAGTTACCTACAAACTGGTTTGAACCCGTCAAAGCGTTAAACAGCGTCGTCTTACCGCAGTTAGGATTACCTGCAAGGGCAATTCTGATATTCATATAACTTTTCCTCTCTTTCTGATTGATTTTTTACCAAACTACTATACTAAATTATTGTACCTCTACCATTTCGGCGTCCGCTTTTCTAAGCGAAAGCTCATAGCCGCGAACCGTAACCTCAACAGGGTCACCGAGCGGAGCAACTTTTCGGATATGTACCTGTGTTCCCTTTGTTATGCCCATGTCCATAAGTCTGCGTTTAACCGCACCCTCACCATGCAGCTTAACAACCGTAACAGTATCGCCGATTTTTGCCTCTTTTAATGTGTTCATCGTTATTCCTCCTTATATTAAATCATAATTTTCCGAGCCATTTCCTCGCTGATTGCAACTCTCGCCTCTTTGACATTCACGATTACGTTTCCCCCGAGAGTACTTACAACCTGCACGTTTCCCCCAACAACAAAACCAAGATTTTCGAGATGCTTCTTAACCTCAGGTTTTCCGCCTATTCTCTTAATGATGTTTGTTTCTCCTACACTTGCTAAACTAAGCGGCATCATTTTAACCTCCGTTCCGGTTAGGTCTACCTAACCACAATTCAAATTATATGGTTAGCTCTCGCTAACCTTTCGTGAGTTAGTTTAACACAACTAATCGTTTTTGTCAATACTTTCATGTTATTTTTTCAATATTTGTGGAAATGTATATTTTCTCAGAATAAAATAGGGCTTGTTTTATTTAATAATATAGGGATTGTTTTGTTTAATAACGTAGATTTTTCTTATACCAGTCTATTGTTCGGTCTAAACCGTCAGAAAAATGAACTCTCGGCAACCACCCAAGTTCATTTTGAATTTTGTTAAAATCGATTGCATAGCGCCTGTCATGCCCGGGTCGGTCTTTAACATAATGTATAAGTGATTTCGGCTTATTAAGGCGTTTTAAAATCTCACGCACGATATATACGTTTGAAAGCTCGTTTCCACCGCCGACATTGTATATCTCGCCCACTCTTCCCTCTCTTATAATTATATCAATCGCACGGCAATGGTCGCTTGTATAAATCCAGTCACGAACATTCAAGCCATCGCCGTAAACAGGGAGAGGCTTATCAAGTAGAGCGAGCGAAATCATATGCGGAATAAGCTTTTCCGTATGTTGAAAAGCGCCATAGTTATTTGAACAACGCGAGATTGTCACAGGCGTCCCGAAGCTTCTGTAATATGCCAGGACAAGCAAATCCGCCGACGCCTTTGATGCGGAATACGGACTTGACGGTTTCAATAATGAATTTTCAGTAAATTTAAGCTCGGGGCGGTTAAGCGGCAGGTCGCCGTATACTTCGTCCGTCGAAACCTGGTGAAACCTCGGTATGTTATACTTATTCACCGCATCAAGCAAGACTTGTGTTCCCATAACATTTGTTTCTATAAAAACAGAGGGAGCTTTAAGTGAACGGTCAACATGACTTTCCGCGGCAAAGTTGACAACGCAATCGGGTGAATATTCATGGAAGATTTTATTGACTTTTGGTGAATCGCATATATCGACCTGAATAAATTTAAAATTAGGCATACTTTCAAACGGAGTGAGATTCTCCCTCCTTCCGGCATAGGTCAGCTTGTCCATACAAATAATTTCATCATCCGGATAATTCCTGATGACATATCCGATAAAGTTTGTTCCTATAAACCCCGCGCCGCCGGTAACCAACATCTTCATATTATTACATCCCCTGTATTACACTTTTTTTAATTATTATATCACAGTTATTCTTAAAAATAAAGGTTTTTTATAACGAACGCCCTGCCCGGACAATCCCGGTGCAGGGCGTTTGAACCTCTTGCAATTTTTTATAAAGAATTTCATAAAGTCTCTTAAACATAGTTTGTTTAACGCAGTTTTTTAGATTCAATTATTCTTATGCTGCATACCTGCATTATCTATCGTATAATTATCAGCATAAATAAGCTGTGAAATCGGAACTATGCTATACCCCTCCGCCTTCAGTTTTTCGAGAATTCCGGGAAGCGCCTCGGGCGTATGCTTAGCCGCATTATGAAAAAGCACTATACTTCCGGGCTTTACCTTATCCATAACCCGCTTCGTTATCTGATCCGCCTCTAAGTCTTTCCAGTCGATACTGTCAACATCCCATTGAATCGGATAACAGCCGCATTCTCTGATTGTTCTTATCGTTTCGTCGTTATAGTCCCCGTAAGGCGCCCTGAAAAGGATGGGTTTTACGCCTGTGATTGCTTCAATCTTATTACTGCAATCATTTATTTCGGCCATCATCTTCTCACGAGAAAGTTCCGGCATATGCGGATGCTTATTAGAATGGTTCATCACCTCATGTCCTGCATCCGAAAGCTGTTTTACCGATTCCGGGTATTTATCGACCCAATCTCCAACAACAAAAAACGTGGCTTTTACATCATATTTTGCTAAAATTTCGATAAGCTGTGGTGTATCTTCATTTCCCCAAGCTGCGTCAAAGCTTATCGAAAGTACCTTTTCATCACCTTTATCTACACAGTAAATGGGAAGTTCGCGCTGCTTTCCGCTAACGGCAACAGAAGAATTCTTTCCAACCAGTAATGCCACAGCAACCATCACAATCAATGTCAGAATTAATATTCCGTTTTTCCTGCTCAGTACCCAAATTTTCATCTGAATTTCGACTCTCCTTTCGGTTTTTTACTAAATTATATGCAGGTGTTTCCCGGCATAAGACTTTATTTAACTCAAAAGTCATAAAATCATTCGGATGAAATTTTAAAATTACTGTTTCAAGCCGCAGCAAAATGGGCAGGGAAGCCGTTGATCGGCTTCTCTGCCCATAAAACATACTCGTTATTTAAGATTAATACATACCGCCTGCGCCGGCACCTGCCATTGCAGCAGCCGCCGCTGCATCAGCAGCAGGGTCAGGCTTATCAGCAACCAGGCTCTCAGTTGTGAGAACCATAGCGGCAACACTCGAAGCATTCTGAAGCGCTGAACGTGTAACCTTTGTCGGGTCAACGATTCCGCCTTTTATCATATCCATATATTCATCTATCAGGGCATTATAGCCAACGCCAACCTTACTTTCCTTAATCTTGTTTACTATAAGGCTTCCCTCGATACCTGCGTTAAACGCAATCTGACGAACCGGTTCTTCCAAAGCGCGAAGAACAATCTTAGCGCCGGTCTTTTCGTCGCCCTCAAGGCTTTCTACTACCTTTTCAACAGCGGGGATAGCGTTTATAAAAGCAGTACCGCCACCGGCAACAATACCCTCTTCAACAGCCGCACGAGTAGCAGCAAGAGCGTCTTCAATTCTGAGTTTCTTCTCTTTCATCTCGATTTCGGTAGCGGCGCCGACCTTGATAACAGCAACACCGCCGGCAAGCTTAGCAAGACGTTCCATAAGCTTTTCTTTATCAAACTCAGAAGTTGTTTCTTCAATCTGAGCTCTGATGTTGCTTACGCGGTTAGCAATCTCAGTCTTGTCGCCCATACCGTCAACAATAATTGTGTTCTCTTTCTGAATCTTAACCTGGCGTGCGCGGCCGAGCTGGTCAACCGTTGCGTCTTTAAGTTCTAAGCCGATTTCCTCGGATATAACCTGACCGCCGGTAAGAATAGCAATATCTTTAAGCATTTCTTTTCTTCTGTCGCCGAAGCCCGGAGCCTTTACGCCGACACAGGTAAATGTTCCTCTCAGCTTGTTAACGATAAGAGGTGAAAGTGCTTCACCTTCTATATCTTCAGCTATTATAACAAGTTTCTTGCCCGACTGAACAATCTGTTCAAGAAGCGGAAGGATTTCCTGGATATTAGAAATCTTTTTATCTGTAATCAAGATGTAAGCATCATCAATAACAGCTTCCATCTTATCGGTATCGGTTACCATATAAGGAGTAATATAGCCTCTGTCAAACTGCATACCTTCAACAACCTCAGAATATGTTTCGGCCGTCTTAGACTCTTCAACGGTAATAACACCGTCGCTTGTAACCTTCTCCATAGCGTCAGCGATAAGCTTTCCAACGGTTTCGTCAGCCGACGAAACAGAAGCAACACGAGCAATGTCGTCCTTTCCGTCAACCTTCTTGCTGTTTTTAACAATCTCGTCAACCGCCGCGTCTACCGCCTTGGACATACCGCGTCTTACTATCATAGGATTTGCACCGGCAGCAACATTCTTCATACCTTCACGGATGAGAGCCTGTGCAAGCAAGGTAGCGGTTGTTGTTCCGTCACCTGCTATATCATTTGTCTTAGTAGCAACTTCTCTTACAAGCTGAGCGCCCATATTTTCAAACGGATCCTCAAGCTCAACTTCCTTTGCTATTGTTACACCGTCGTTTGTGATAAGCGGAGCGCCATACTTCTTGTCAAGAACAACGTTTCTTCCCTTAGGACCGAGTGTAACCTTTACTGTATTAGCAAGCTGATTAACGCCGCGTTCAAGCGCGTGTCTTGCTTCTTCACCAAATAAAATCTGTTTAGCCATAATTATAGTACCTCCGAATCAAATTTTTAAAATCAATCAATTTTAGCAAGAACATCGCTCTGTCTGAGAATGATGTACTCTTCACCGTCAAGCTTAACTTCTGTTCCGGCATACTTGCTCATAATAACTTTATCGCCGACAGAAAGCTCCATTTTAACTTCCTTTCCGTCTACCACGCCACCGGGGCCTACCGCAACAACTTCAGCTACCTGCGGTTTTTCCTTTGCTGCTCCGGCAAGAATAATACCGCTCTTTGTGGTTTCTTCCGCTTCAAGCATCTTAATAACAACTCTGTCTGCTAATGGTTTAATATTCATAAAACAAATCCTCCTTGCATTATTGTTCGAACTTTACTGTTAGCACTCTAACTCTCCGAGTGCTAACAGTATTATAATACCTAATATTACTAAATAAATCAACTCCGATTATATATATATATATCCGATTATAAACGATTATATTGAATTATGTTAAATTACTTCGCGTTTCCTTAAATTCAAGTTTTTTTTGATTTGAATTTTAATATCATTTTTTAACCGTGGTATATTATTTTATCCATTTATATTATAATTTTAACATTCGGTTGACTTTTTAACATCAAACATATATAATGAAAAAAATGTAATTTTTTTAGGAGGATTAAACGTGAATTTTAAAATTGAATCTACTACAAACATAACCTCGTCCGTCAGCCGTGTAAACGACTTTGGCAGTACCGAGATTTATAAGCTGAATTTAAAATGGGATAAAAATAATATTAAACCAATTGACAAAGCCAAAGTATATTTTGAATATCCGATGGCTGAAATAACCAATGTCTGGCTTCCGAATTCAGCTCCTCTTTTCGGCTTACCCCGTGCGATAAAGCCCTCATGGAAAGAGATGGGCATCGTCTCATCTATCGCTGTTTCAGCTCCCGTTATGACCTTTTATGACAATGCTGATAAAAATCATCTTACCATTGCTCTTTCCGAAACAAAAAAGACAATACGTTTTAATTTCGGCACTAAGGAAAAAGCGGCCTCTTTGGGATGCAGCTTTGAGATTTCGCTGATTCAATACACCGATACTGATGAAACAGAGCTCTATCTATTTGTCGACAAGTCTGATTCATATATGTATGAATCAATAGAAAACGTTATTGATTGGTGGGAAAACGAAATAGAAATCAAGCCTATGAATGTTCCCGACTCGGCATTTGACCCGCTCTATTCGTTCTGGTACAGTTATCACCAGGATGTATATGAGAAGGATGTTGAAGACGAATGCCAATACGCAAAGGACTTCGGTTTTAAAAACGTAATCGTGGATGATGGGTGGCAGACGGATGACAATAACGGCGGCTATGCTTATTGCGGCGACTGGGAGGTATGTAATAATAAGTTCAGCGACTTTGCCGCTCACGTTAAACGTGTTCACGATATGGGTCTTAAATATATCCTGTGGTTCAGCGTTCCTTTCGTGGGTGAAAAATCCAAGAATTGGAACAGATTTAAGGATATGATTTTATATAACAACGAGGAATTAGGCGCAGGTGTTCTCGACCCGAGATACAAAGAGGTAAGAGATTTTCTCACTTCTCTGTATAAAAACGCAATAACCGAATGGGACCTCGACGGTTTCAAGCTTGATTTCATAGATTCGTTTGCAAACCCGGATAATGTACCCGCAAACGAAAAGATGGATATTCCCGACCTTCAGGATGCAATCGACACACTTATGGTCAATATTCGAAGAGAACTGACCTCAATAAAAAGTGATATTCTCATCGAATTCCGTCAGAAATACATAGGCCCGAACATCAGAAAGTACGGCAATATGCTTCGTGCGGCCGATTGTCCGTATGACTATCTTTCAAACAGGGTATCCACCCTTGATTTAAGACTTTCAAGCGGAGGAACGGCGGTTCACTCTGATATGCTGATGTGGAATAACGACGAAAAGCCTGAAGTCGCTGCAATTCAGATTATAAACTCAATTTTTTCGGTAGTGCAGATTTCGGTTAAGCTTAACGGCCTTCCCGAAAGTCACAAAAAGATGCTCCGTTTTTGGGTTAAATTTATGGGCGAAAACAAAGACCTGCTTTTAAGAAGCAAGCTGATTGTCCGCGAGCCGCATATGTATTATACGTCGGCGACCGCTTATGATGAAAAGCGCGAAATAAGCGCGGTTTATTCAAATGATAAATGTATTGAAGTAAGCCACAGCGAGTCGGTTATCATAAACGGAACGGCAAGAGACTATATTCTTTTAAGTTTTTCAAAGCAAGGCAAATATAATTTTAAAGTGCTTGATTGTATGGGTAACACCGTTGACGAGTCAATAATAGACGCCGATGAAAAAATCCAAAAAATAAATGTTCCGACAAGCGGAATGATTGAGCTTTCTATTATAAAATAGATATAAGACAAAAGCCCGGGTCGTTAATAAGGTGATGTTCACCTTATTAACAACCCGGGCAATATTTTTTATTAATCAACCGGTATATGCTTCACAGTCGATGCCGAGTGACTTCATATATGTGTCATAATATCCGTATGATTTGATTCCGGTTGTAGTCTTGTTAAGAACAAGCCTTGTCGCACCGTCAACCGCCGCAGTAACGCCGGTAAACTTAACTACCATACCGGACGGATTTTCGGTTCCGAATTGTTCAAGCCAGTAGCTAGCAAGGTATTCGTTATAATCCGTATCATCCGAAATAGAAGTCTTTTTCGGTGCACAGAACGAAATTTGAGAATAAGCCCCGCTTTCGTTTCTGGTGAGCGAACGGAGATAGAAGGTTCCGTTACTCGGGTCCTTTCCGATTACGCCGTACGCCGCGCAAAGAGTTCCGCTCGGGAGAGTTGTCATATCTCTGACCGAAACCTCGTTCATAATCTTTTTGTTCGGTATGATAATAGCCGAACGGTTTGGGTTATCCCATGTGATAGTGGCGTCAAAAGCCTCTGCTATTGCACGAAGGGGAACATATGTTCTGTCATTATGAATTATAGGAGTAACCTCCATCTTTATACTCTCGGGAGATGATGACGGCTCACCGTTTTCAATTTTATACTTACCCATCATACTGTTACCGATAGTGAGCGCAAGAAGCGTATCATAGCTTACTATCTGGATATTGTTTTTATCTCCGAACCAATATACCGTCGCGTCAAGCGCCTCGGAAACCGCACGAAGCGGCATCATTGTTCTTCCCTCATAGATAAAAGGCTCGTTGCCTTCTTCAAACGTAAGCTTGTTTCCAATTACGACATTTGCATCTCCTTCCGCGAACGCCGCCATCGACAAGACAGTACTCATCAGGCATACTATCAAAAGCGTCGCAAATGCTTTTGTGTACTTCATCATAAAATTACAGCCTTTCTGCCCACAAAAAGTATTTTGAGTTGACCCGCCTACCCTGTGAGCCGGATAGGAAGATGTTTCAGTTTAAGTACGCATACCGAAAGGCACGCCGCCGAATTCGTTAAACCTAATACACCTTTATTATATAACATAACGGCTCAAATTGCAATATCAATATTATAAATTTTTTATTAACCGTACTACAAATTATGCGCTTATTTTTAATTATCTGTCAGACTTAATGTCTGTCCAGAGCGTCTGCATATAAAGATTTGCTTCATCTGACAGGTTTTTGAAAATGGTTGTATGATTCTGAAGATAATCTTCATCCGGATATGATATTTCGTCTTCCTTAACATCGTCATCAAGAAGCTCATATGCTCCGTTATTCGGCGTCGAATACCCGATATAATCCGCAACGGCATAAGCGACCTCAGGCTCACACATAAAGTTTATATACATCTCTGCCGCTTCCTTTTGCTTTGCGCCTTTCGGGATACACATTGCGTCTATAAACATATTTGTTCCGCTTTTTGGAAGGACAAAGCCGAGGTGTTCATATTCATCCATCATACTGACCGCATCGCCGGCATAGTACGGCGCAAACGTTGCTTCGCCCGCCCCCATTTTGTCGAATATTTCATCCATTACATACGCCTGAATATATTTTTTCTGTTCTTTAAGCTTTTCGGCCGAAGTACGAAGCTCTTTCCTATCCTCTGTGTTAAGTGAATAACCGAGAAGGTTCTCGTAAATTGCAAAGGCATCCCTCGGATTATCAAACATGAGAATCTGATCCGAATAGTCAGGATTCCAAAGCACATCCCAATCAATTTCATCCTCTGTCAGGTCAGTCTTATCCTTATTATAGATAATACCTACCGTTCCCCATGTATAGGGAATCGAATACTCTGAGTTTTCATCATATTCAGGGTTTGAAAACGTATCCATAATAAACTTCCGGTTCGGAATATTATCGGTATTAAGCGGAAGAAGCATATTCTCCTTTATCATTCTTGAAATCATATAATCAGACGGAATGATAATATCATAGCTCGCCGCCCCGCCTTTTAGCTTTGCATAAAGCTCTTCGTTTGTCGCATATGTACTATAGTTAACCGAAATACCGGTCAGCTTGGTGAACTCGGCGTTTAAATCGATTGTGTCATCCTCGCCTGTCGGAATATACTCGCCCCAGTTATAGACATTTATCGTTATGCCCGAATCCTTAAACTTTTCGTAATACGCGGGATTCTCGACGGTTAAGTCGTCGTCTGAATCAGTTTTGAATCCCCCGTTTGACATCATAAACATTCCCGTCACAAGAGAGATTACAACGGCACAGACCGCAACGCGCTTTATTACCAGCCATCTGCTCGTTTTCTGTTCCGATAAATCAATGGTCTTATTCTTTTTTCTGTTTTCACGGTTACGCTCAATTATATTTTTCGCAACCAGAACCACAAGCACAATCACAAAAATGATTGTAGATAACGCATTAATTTCAGGGCTGACCTTACGCCTTGTCATTGAATAAATCGTAATAGGAAGGGTCTGAGACGTCGAACCGCTCGTAAAATAGCTGACAACAAAATCGTCAAGCGAAAACGTAAACGCCATCAAAAATCCCGACAAAACACCGGGCATTATCTCAGGCATTACAACCTTAAAGAACGATTTCACCGGGCCGCAGCCAAGATCCTGTGCAGCCTCATATATATGCGGCTGCATCTGTCTGAACTTCGGCATAACATTTAAAACGACATAAGGCACATCAAAAGTGATATGCGCAATAAGAAGCGTTTTGAATCCGAATTCAAAGTTCATACGTGCCTGAAAAAACACAAACAAAAGCATAAGTGAAACACCGGTGACAATCTCGGGGTTTACTATCGGAATGTTTGTGACCTGCATAACCGCCGCCTTTGTTCTCTTTCCCATTCTGACGATGCCTATAGCGGCGAGGGTTCCTATTGCCGTAGCAAGAACCGAGGCACAAACCGCAATTATCAGTGTGTTTCCGAGTGATTTTAATATAAGCTCGTTATGAAGAAGCTTGCTGTACCATTCAAGGGTAAACCCGGACATAACCGAACGGCTTTTTGTCGTGTTAAACGAAAAAACAACCATAACAAAAATCGGTATGTAGAGAAAGAACAGTACAATCGACATATATATTTTTGATAATTTTTTCATTTTCGCCCTCCTTACAGTAAAACTCTGTCATCGTCGCTTGAATCAAACTGACGCATAACTGTCATTATAATCAATACTATTACCATAAGAATAAGCGAAATAGCCGCCCCCAGATTCGGATTATAAGAATTTCCGAGGAATTGCATCTCAATCAGGTCTCCTATGAGAAGATTGCTTCCGCCGCCCAACATTCTTGAAATAATAAATGTGCTTATAGCCGGAACGAACACCATAGTAATACCCGACATTATTCCCGGAAGGCTGAGCGGAACAACCACCCGAATAAGCGCCTGAGTCCTGCCGCAGCCAAGATCCTGTGCCGCTTCAAGCACGCTGTTATCTATCTTTTCCATAACGGAATAGAGCGGGAGAATCATATACGGAAGGTAGTTATACACCATTCCGAGAACAATCGCCCCCTGAGTATTTAACATTCTGAACGGCCCAAGTCCGACAAGACCAAACAGATAGTTGAGAACTCCTTCGTTTCCCAGTATAGTCATCCACGCATATGTCCTAAGAAGGAAGTTCATCCACATCGGAAGCATAACAATCATAAGCATAGTGCTTTGGCTTTTTGTTTCCATCCGAGAGAGAATAAATGCAAGCGGATATGAAATTATAAGACATATTACCGTGGCAACCGCCGCAAGCCATATAGACCGCGCAAATATTCCGCCGTATTGAGCGGCGTCCTTAATATGTTCAAGCGTGAACCCCTCTCCGTCACCGAAAAAGGCGAAATATGCAACCATTATAAGCGGCACAATAACAAACACCGCCATCCATATCAGATACGGTGCCGAAGCAAGCTCCTGCGCCCATCCTTTTCTTTTATTCATATTACTCACCTAACCTTTCATTCTGTGCATAATATGAATATCATCCGGCCCGAAGCTTATTCCGACCTCAGAGTTGACCTCTGCCGCCTTTGTTGAATGAATAAGCCAGCTGAACTCAGACGTATCAATCACCATCTCATAATGAACGCCTTTAAACGTGACAGAACGGACGATTCCTTTTATTTTTGCGTCCTTGCTGTTTATAAGCGTAATATCTTCGGGTCTGATAACCACGTCAACAGGAGCGTTTTCGCCAAAGCCGCTGTCGACGCATTCAAATTCACGCGAGCATATAAGGACCTTTCTGTCACAGAGCATAATACCCTCTATTATATTACTTTCACCGATAAAATCCGCAACAAAAGCGTTTTTCGGCTCATTGTATATATCAACGGGAGCACCTATCTGCTGAATATTGCCATCCTTCATTACGACCACGGTATCACTCATAGTAAGAGCCTCCTCCTGGTCATGAGTTACATAAACAAATGTAATTTCAAGGCTCTGTTGAATACGTTTAAGCTCAGTCTGCATTTCCTTTCTGAGCTTTAAATCAAGCGCACCGAGCGGTTCATCCAAAAGCAAGACCTTTGGCCTGTTTACAAGCGCACGCGCAATGGCAACCCTCTGCTGCTGGCCGCCGGAAAGGTTCTGAACGGCTCTGTTTTCAAATCCCTTCAGATTAACCAAATCAAGCATTTCACCGACACGTGTTTTGATTTCCGATTCGGCCAGCTTCTTAACCCTGAGTCCGAATGCAATGTTTTCATAGACATTCAGGTGCGGAAATAGGGCATACTTCTGAAAAACCGTATTTACATTTCGTTTGTAAGGCGGCAAGTTTGTAATATTCTTGCCTTCAAAAATAACATTTCCCTTATCGGGACAAAGGAATCCGCCAATGATTCTGAGTGTTGTTGTCTTACCGCAGCCCGAGGGTCCGAGCAAAGTAACAAACTCTTTATCCTTGATATCAAGGCTGATGTTATTTAAAACGGTTT
>CADBUP010000006.1 GCA_902797885.1 uncultured Ruminococcus sp. | reverse complement strand
AGACCGATAGCCTTAGCCGCACCTGTTGAGTTAGGAACGATGTTAGCAGCACCTGCTCTTGCACGTCTGAGGTCACCCTTTCTGTGAGGACCGTCAAGAATCATCTGGTCGCCTGTGTAAGCGTGGATTGTTGACATAATACCGCTCTGGATAGGAGCATAATCGTTAAGAGCCTTAGCCATAGGAGCGAGGCAGTTTGTAGTACAAGAAGCAGCAGAGATAATAGTATCATCAGCTGTAAGAGTATTTTCGTTTACGCTGAACACGATAGTCTTAAGGTCGTTACCTGCCGGTGCGGAAATAACAACTTTCTTAGCACCTGCATCGATGTGAGCCTGTGACTTAGCCTTTGAAGTATAGAAGCCTGTGCACTCAAGAACAACATCAACACCGATTTCACCCCAAGGAAGCTCAGCAGCGTTAGCCATAGCATAAATCTTAAGAGTCTTACCGTCAACTGTAATTGTACCGGCCTCATCATCAGCCTCTACAGTATGAAGATTCTCACCGATTTTACCGCAGTAACCACCCTGTGCTGTATCATACTTTAACAAATCAGCAAGCATAGAAGGCTTTGTCAAGTCGTTGATAGCAACAACCTCATAACCCTCTGCGCCGAACATCTGACGGAAAGCCAGACGGCCGATACGACCAAAACCATTAATAGCAACTTTTACTGACATAGTAAAAACCTCCTGAAATAAATGTATATTTTATTAATAAATTAATAATTTTTAAATATAAGGTTCAGCGGCTCTGCCGCTTGAACTCACTAAGATATATTCTACATCAAAATGAAAAAATATACAAGCCTTTTTTGAAATTTTTTTAAAAAAATTTGTTAAAACTTTAACTTTTAAAATCAAAAAAACTGTAACTTATGATTAAAAGATGTTACCCATGTATTAATTCTCGTTAAGCTTCTGTAAAAATGCTCGCGTACGTTCACATTTAGGATGTCTGATAACCTCCTCGGGGGAGCCTTCCTCCACCACCACTCCGTCGGCCATAAAGATAATCTTATCACTTACGCTTTCGGCAAAATCAATCTCGTGAGTGACAATAACCATCGTAATTTTTTCCTTTGCAAGCGCGCGAATAACCTTAAGTATCTCTCCCGTAAGCTCGGGATCAAGAGCCGAAGTCGGCTCGTCAAAGAAAAGAATTCTTGGCTTAAGCGCAAGCGCTCTTGCAATCGATACTCTCTGTTTTTGACCTCCGGATAATTCACAAGGATAATTTTCAAGCTTATCGCTAAGTCCAACGCTTTTTAATATGGCCTTTGCGTTTTCGTCAATCTCAGAAAGAATCGCTTTTTTATTACTTTTATAATCTTCCCTTTCCCTTGCTATAAGCCGCGGCGCAAGCGTAACGTTTTCAAGCACGCTGTACTGAGGGAAAAGGTTAAAATCCTGGAAAACAAGTCCGAAATTAAGCTGTTTAGATCTCATTTCGGCGGCGGACAGTTTGACCTTATCATCGCCCGAAAAAAGAAGCTTTCCGTCTAAAAAGATTTGACCCTCGTCCGCTCTCTCCAAGAAATTTATACAACGCAGGAGCGTAGTCTTACCGCTGCCTGACGAGCCTATGACAGAAAGGACTTCGCCCTCCTCCATAGAAAAATTAACGCCCTTTAATACTTCTGTTTTGCCAAAGCTCTTTTTGAAGCCTTTAATCTCAAGTGTCGGCATATAAAAACCACCCTGCAATCAATCATAATTCATAACTTTAATTTTTATAATAATCAAGCTTCTTTTCTATATACCCGAAGAGAAGCGTAAGCACACCGTTAAATACAAGGAAGTAAATTCCTGTTGAAAACAGCGGCCAAATAAGGCCTTTTTTGGTAAATCGCTCAGCAGACATAATTATTTCAGCAACGCTTACCACTCTCGCAAGAGAGGTATCCTTAACAAGCGTGATAATCTCATTACTGATAGGAGGAACAATCCTCTTGATTACCTGAAACAAAACAACCTTAAAGAAAATCTGAACCTTTGTCATTCCGAGAACCTGCCCGGCCTCGTACTGACCTTTTGAAATAGACTCTATGCCGCCGCGGTAAATCTCTGAAAAATACGCGGCGTAATTAATAACAAATGCAATCATAACCGCTGCCATACGCGACTGCATCGGAACGTCAAATAAAATTCCCGGCGCATACATAACGACAAAAAGCTGAAGCATAAGAGGTGTTCCTCTTATAATCCAGACGAAAGTCTTTGTCACCCAGCGCAGCGGCAGGAACTTCGACATTGAGCCAAAGCAGACAATAAGCCCAAGCGGCAGCGATATTATAAGTGTTAATGCGAATATAAAGCAGTTTGTACCAAAGCCTTCAAAAAGCGAGGCTATAATACTTCCGGCAGAACCTGTCATTATTTATAACCAACTTTCAGTAAGGGCAATATGCCCTGTCATTTATCAATATTCGGCGGCAGAAATCCCGCCGCCGAATATATAACTTTCTGT
>CADBUP010000005.1 GCA_902797885.1 uncultured Ruminococcus sp. | reverse complement strand
CGTGTCAAAATCTTCAATCGGGTCTCTGCCCTCTATTCCCGACACGTCAACCAGGTGTAAGAGAACCCTTGTCCGCTCAACATGTCTTAAAAACTCATGTCCTAATCCAACACCCTCATGCGCGCCTTCAATTATACCGGGGATGTCAGCTATAACAAAGCTTCCGCCATCACCCATATTAACTACACCGAGATTAGGTTCAAGCGTGGTAAAATGATAGTTGGCAATTTTAGGCCTCGCATCGCTGACCATAGATAAAAAAGTGGATTTTCCGACATTGGGGAAGCCAAGCAGACCAACATCAGCGATAAGTTTAAGTTCAAGAGTGACCTCGCGCTCGTCTCCGGGAGAGCCGGGTTTAGCAAACTTAGGTGTTTGTCTTGTGGAATTTGCAAAATGAACATTCCCCCAGCCGCCAATACCGCCGCGAGCAACAATCATACTCTGACCTTCGGTTTTTAAATCACAAATTACCTTCTGCGACTCAGCGTCACGGATAAGAGTTCCCACCGGAACCTTAATTGTTAAATCAGCGCCATTTCTGCCGTTCCTGTTTGCATCACGGCCGTTTTCGCCATTCTCTGCCGCATACTTGCGCTTATACCTAAAATCAATCAGAGTGTTCACTCCCTTATCGGCAACAAAAATGACATTTCCTCCCTTGCCGCCGTCACCGCCGTCCGGGCCGCCGGCCGCAACGTATTTCTCTCGGTGGAATGTAACAGCACCGTTTCCGCCGTCGCCTGCTTTAATGAAAATCTTTGCCACATCAGAAAACATACAAATACCTCCCTTGTATAATATTTAAGTCATAATGTTAAATAGGGAACTTGCATAGCTGCAAATTCCCTATATCAGTTTGATTTATGCTGTTTTACTGAGCAATATCATAAACAGAAACCTGTTTCTTTGTCTTGCCCTTACGTTCAAACTTAACCTTACCGTTAATCAAAGCAAAGAGTGTATCATCACTACCCTTGCCTACATTGATACCGGGGTGGATTTTAGTACCGCGCTGACGTACAAGAATGTTACCTGCCAGAACGTGCTGACCGTCGCCCTTCTTGACACCAAGACGTTTAGCCTCGGAATCTCTTCCGTTTTTGGTACTACCCATACCTTTCTTATGAGCCATTTTATATCACTCCTTCATATTCAAGTTAAAAGAAATTATGCGTATATCTTACGCATTGATAGCTGTGATTTCAACCTTTGTGTAGGGCTGTCTGTGACCCTGTTTCTTATGATAACCTTTTTTAGGCTTGTACTTATAAACGATAATCTTCTTATCCTTACCGTTCTTAGCAACAGTAGCCGTAACGCTTGCGCCATCCACATAAGGAGCGCCAACCTTAACGTCATCACCGCCGATAACCAAAACCTTATCAAATGTAACGGTCTCGCCTTCTTCAACGCCAAGCTTTTCAACGAAAACAACATCGCCCTGCTCAACCTTATACTGCTTACCGCCTGTTTCAATGATTGCGTACATATCGTAATACCTCCTATTACCCAAGACTCGCCATTGGGGTGAACAAATGTTCTTTAAAATAAACCCTTTCTGTGCGGTTACCGATATATTGTACCATAATGAGAATGTTTTGTCAACAGTTTTTCCCCGACTTTTTAAAGTTTTTATTAAAAAATCATCATAAACATCATTGCGAAGCCATATATTTTATCGGGGTGATAAACGATGTTTATTTCAATCAAGGGCAGAACGATAATATACAGCTTTGCCGCACTTCTTGCCGTATCGATAGCGGCTGTCTGTATTTCCGTAAAGGAAGTGCATGATAATATGGATTCCGCTCTTCCCGCCTCTGCGGTCGAAAGCAAAACAATTTTAATCGACGCCGGTCACGGCGGCTTTGACGCAGGCGCCTCGGATAACGGAATATCCGAAAAGGATATAAACCTGAATGTTGCTAAAAAACTCAAATACCTTATCGAAGAAAACGGCGGTAAGGCAGCGATGACACGCGAGGACGATGTTTCAACCGCGGATGAAAATCGAACCGACGGAAGCTCCGCAAAAAAATCCGATCTGCGCCGCCGCAGAGCAATGATTAAAGAAAGCGGCGCGGATATGTTTGTGAGCGTGCATATGAACAAGTTCCCTCAGCGCGAATATTGGGGCGCACAGGTATTTTACGCCTCCTCTCCCGAGGGGAGCAAGCGTCTCGGCGAATGTATTCAGTCCGCCCTTGCGCGCGTCTTAAACGATGGCAACGAAAGGGTGTCGAAAAAAGCCGAAAGCAGTATTTTTATACTCAAAAACGCCGAAATTCCGTCAGTTATCGTTGAGTGTGGATTTCTTTCAAATCCACAAGAAGCCGAAAAGCTAAAAGACGAAAGCTATCAGAAACAGCTTGCCCAAGCTATCTTTGAAGGAATCTGTGACTTCTTAAACCGATAATCAGCCCTTTAAACCTCTTGACTGTCTGTCCATATCCTCAACAACTATGTCAAATATCTCGCCAAGGCTTGCGCAATATTCAAGAACCTTCCATGGTTCGTTTGTGTGGAAGTGAATTTTTATCAGCTCGTCGTCGCCGACAGCGAGAAGACAGTCACCCTTGAAGTTTGAAGTAAAATAATCACTTATTACATCCTCGTCAAGATTCTTGCCCTCAATCAACAGTTGTGTATCATATCTGAATTCTATCATTGTTAGTTCCTCCGAATATTTTATGAAATCAGTATAACATAAACGTATAAATAAATCAAGCGTCCCTCTTCAAAATCCGAAAAGGGACGCCGTATTATTTTGTCTTACATTGATTTGTGGCAGGTTCTTGAGATAACATCAAGCTGCTGTTCCCTTGTAAGGTCGATAAACTTAACCGCATAACCCGAAACACGGATTGTGAAGTTAGCATATTCTTCTTTTTCAGGGTGTTCCATAGCGTCAATAAGCTTTTCTGTTCCGAATACGTTTACATTCAGATGATGTGCGCCCTGTTTGAAGTAGCCGTCAAGAACGCCAACCAGATTATTTGTACGTTCTTCTTCACTATGTCCAAGTGCGTCAGGATTGATTGTCTGGGTATTAGAGATACCGTCAAGCGCCCACTCATAAGGCAGCTTAGCAACAGAGTTAAGTGATGCTAAAAGTCCGCTCTTCTCAGCACCATAACTCGGGTTTGCACCCGGCGAAAGCGGAGCGCCGGCAGGTCTGCCGTCAGGCATTGTTCCGGTCGCCTTACCGTATACAACGTTAGATGTGATTGTAAGGATGGATGTTGTAGGCTCTGAATCACGATATGTGTGACGCTTCTTAATCATATCCAAGAAGGTTCTGAGAAGCCATACAGCAATCTCATCAGCACGATCATCATCGTTTCCGTATCTCGGGAAGTCACCGTCTATCTTATAGTCAACGGCGATACCATCCTCGTCACGAACAACCTTAACCTTAGCATATTTAATAGCCGAAAGCGAATCAACAACGTGTGAGAAACCGGCGATACCTGTTGCAAACGTACGGCGTACATCGGTATCGATAAGCGCCATTTCCTCTGCTTCATAGTAATACTTATCATGCATAAACTGAATCAGGTTAAGAGTATTCACATAAAGACCTGCAAGCCAATCCATCATAACGGTATACTTTTCGATTACCTCATCATAGTCAAGATATTCCGATGTAATCGGCTTATAAGCGGGACCAACCTGATCGCGGGTCTTGCAGTCAACACCGCCGTTTATTGCATAAAGCAAGCATTTAGCAAGGTTAGCACGCGCGCCGAAGAACTGCATTTCCTTACCTGTCTGTGTAGCCGATACACAGCAGCAGATAGAATAGTCATCGCCCCAAACAGGCTTCATAACATCATCATTCTCATACTGAATCGAGCTTGTGTCGATTGAGATATGCGAAGCATACTTTTTGAAGTTAGCAGGAAGATCCTCGGAATAGAGAACGGTAAGGTTCGGTTCAGGCGAAGGACCCATGTTCTCAAGAGTGTGTAAGAAACGATAATCGTTCTTGGTAACCATCGAACGTCCGTCTACGCCAATACCTGCAACTTCGAGAGTTGCCCAAACCGGGTCGCCCGAGAAAAGCTGATTGTATGACGGAATTCTCGCGAACTTAACCATACGAAGCTTCATAACAAGATGGTCGATAAGCTCCTGAGCTTCTTCCTCTGTGAGTGTACCTGCTTCTAAATCTCTCTCTATATAAATATCAAGGAATGTTGATATACGACCGATACTCATAGCCGCACCGTTCTGAGTCTTGATAGCTCCGAGATAACCAAAGTACAGCCACTGAACAGCTTCTTTAGCGTTTGAAGCCGGCTCTGATATATCATATCCGTACATAGCGGCCATTTCTTTAAGGCCTTTAAGAGCGTTTATCTGAAGAGTAATTTCTTCACGCTGTCTGATAACGTCATCAGTCATAACACCGTCACCGCAGTTAGCAAAATCACGCTTCTTCTCTTCAATAAGAAAATCTATGCCATAAAGAGCAACACGACGATAGTCTCCGACAATTCTTCCTCTTCCGTAGGTATCGGGAAGACCGGTAATAATCTTATTGTGTCTCGCTTTCTTCATCTCGGGTGTATATGCGTCAAATACGCCCTGGTTGTGAGTACGGCTGTACTCAGTAAAAATCTTGTGAAGTTCAGGGTCAGGTGTATAGCCATAGGTTTCGCAAGCCTGTTCAGCCATCTTTATTCCGCCGAAGGGCATAAATGCACGCTTTAACGGCTTGTCGGTCTGAAGACCTACAACCTGCTCTAAATCCTTTGTATTTTCGCCT
>CADBUP010000004.1 GCA_902797885.1 uncultured Ruminococcus sp. | reverse complement strand
GATAAACGAAAAATTTCATTTTTAATAAAACGCCGTCCCCTGATTCCGCCATGCCCACCGCGGCGGCAAGGAAATGAAATTTTTCGCGTTTTTATAATGTTTTCGGCAAGATATTGCTGCATTGCCGCAACGGGCGCGGCGGCGGATTTTTGGGCTTTGGGCAATTAATTCAAAGCAATATCTTGATGAAAATAACTTTGTCTACAGTCTGAGGGCAGGGCTTCGCCCTGCCCTTTGTTTCAATTTACAGATAAATGAAAGGCGGAATTATCAAAATGAATAGTGATAATATCAAATCAAGTATAGACAGAACACCGCACCGCTCACTTTTAAAAGCTTTGGGTATGACTGATGAAGAAATCAGCCGTCCGATAATCGGTGTGGTAAATTCCCAAAACGAGATTGTTCCCGGACATATGCACCTTGACAATATAGCCAAGGCTGTAAAGGACGGAGTCAGAATTGCCGGCGGCACACCGGTTGAGATTCCGGCGATAGCGGTCTGTGACGGTATTGCTATGGGACATGAGGGTATGAAATATTCGCTTGTATCGCGTGAGATTATTGCCGATTCGGTTGAGATTATGGCAAAGGCTCATCAGTTTGACGCACTCGTTCTCATTCCGAACTGTGATAAGGTTGTTCCGGGTATGCTTATGGCGGCGGCAAGGCTTAATATTCCTGCTATTGTTGTAAGCGGCGGACCTATGCTATCGGTTAAGTTTAAGGGATGTTACCGTGATTTTAATACAGGAATGGAAGCAGTCGGCGCATTAAAAGCGGGAAAAATCGATGAACAAGAGCTTCACGAGCTTGAAGATGCGGCTTGCCCTACCTGTGGTTCATGTTCGGGTATGTTCACAGCAAATTCTATGAACTGTCTGAGTGAGGTTCTGGGCATGGCTCTTCCGGGTAACGGAACGATCCCGGCGGTGTATTCGGAGAGAATCCGTCTCGCTAAGACCGCCGGTATGAGAATCATGGACTTGCTTAAAAACGACATTAAGCCGAGGGATATATTGACCCCCGATGCAATATACAACGCCCTTCGCGTTGATATGGCTCTCGGATGTTCGACAAACTCAATGCTTCACCTTCCGGCAATAGCGCATGAGGCGGGGGCTGAGTTCACCCTTGATTATGCAAATGAGATAAGTGCAAATACCCCGAATCTCTGTCACCTTGCTCCGGCAGGAGGACACCATGTTCAGGATTTGTATGCGGCGGGCGGCGTAACTGCCCTGATGAACGAGCTGAGCAAGAAGAACCTGTTAAAGCTCAATACAATCACCGTTACCGGTAAGACACAGGGCGAGAACATAAAAAATCATCCTGTCACCGATTATGAGGTAATAAGACCTATCGATAATCCGTATTCTCAGACCGGCGGAATAGCCGTGCTTAAGGGTAACCTTGCCCCCGACGTATCAGTAGTAAAGAGAAGTGCGGTTGCCGAAGAAATGCTCGTCCACGAAGGCCCTGCTAAGGTGTTTGACAGCGAGGAGGAGGCAATCTCAGCAATATATGCGGGCAATATAGTAAAGGGTGACGTTGTTGTTATCCGTTATGAAGGACCAAAGGGCGGCCCCGGTATGCGTGAGATGCTTTCACCGACCTCGGCTATATGCGGAATGGGCCTTGATAAGGACGTTGCGCTTATTACCGACGGCCGTTTCAGCGGCGCGACAAGAGGTGCGGCCATAGGTCACGTTTCTCCCGAGGCGGCAGAGGGCGGCACAATCGGACTCGTTGAAAACGGCGATATAATTTCGATTGATATTCCGAACGGAAAACTCGAACTTAAGGTTTCCGACGATGAGCTTGAAAAGCGCAGAAAGAACTTTGTACCCAAAGAGCCGAATATCAAGGACGGAGTCCTGAAAAAGTATTCAAGGTTGGTTACCTCGGCGTCAACCGGTGCGGTTCTTAACGCGTAAGAAGGGAGCAGAGATATATGGGAATGACTATGACACAAAAGATTCTGGCGGCGCATGCGGGGCTTGACTCGGTTAAAGCGGGTCAGCTCATCCGCGCAAAGCTGGATATGGTACTGGGAAACGACGTTACTACCCCTGTTGCCATAAACGAGTTCAAGGCGAACGGCTTTGACAAAATATTCGATAAAGATAAAATTTCGATTGTGCTTGACCACTTTACCCCTAACAAGGATATAAAGTCAGCCGAGCACTGTAAACAGTGCCGCGAATTTGCGTGCGCGATGGATGTTACCAACTTCTATGATGTGGGCGAGATGGGCGTAGAACACGCCCTCCTGCCCGAAAAGGGACTTGTTGCCCCCGGTGAGGCAATAATCGGTGCGGATTCGCATACCTGTACTTACGGTGCGGTCGGGGCGTTTTCGACAGGTGTAGGAAGCACGGATATGGCCGCGGGAATGGCCTCGGGCGAGGCGTGGTTTAAGGTTCCGGCGGCGCTGAAGTTTAACCTTATCGGAAAGCCCCAAAAGTGGGTCTGCGGCAAGGATATAATTCTTCATATTATCGGAATGATAGGCGTTGACGGCGCGCTTTATAAGTCGATGGAATTTTCGGGCGAAGGGCTTAAATACCTGTCGATGGATGACCGCCTCTGTATGGCTAATATGGCTATTGAAGCAGGCGGAAAGAACGGAATTTTCGAGGTTGACGAGATAACGAAGGATTATTTAAAGGACAGAGTAAATCGCCCGTATACGGTGTATACCGCGGACGCGGACGCCGAGTATGAAAAGGTATATGACATAGATTTAAGTCAGATTAAGATGACGGTTGCGTTTCCGCATCTGCCTGAGAACACAAAGACGATTGACGAGGTCGGCGAGGTTAAAATAGACCAGTGCGTAATCGGTTCTTGCACAAACGGAAGAATAGAAGACTTGCGCAGTGCGGCAAAGGTGCTTAAGGGCAAGCACGTTGCGAAGGGTATCAGAGCGCTGATTATTCCCGCAACACAAAAGATTTACGCACAGGCAATGCACGAGGGTCTGTTTGACATATTCCTGGACGCGGGCTGTGTTATTTCAACACCGACCTGCGGACCGTGTCTCGGCGGACATATGGGAATTCTGGCAAAGGGCGAGAGAGCGGTATCGACATCAAACCGTAACTTTGTCGGAAGAATGGGGCACCCAGAATCAGAGGTGTACCTCGCGAGCCCGGCTGTTGCGGCGGCTTCGGCTATCAAAGGATATATCGCATCACCCGAAGAAGTGTAGAGAGAGGAGAATTTGTATGAAGGCAAAAGGAAAGGTACATAAGTACGGCGATAATGTTGATACAGACGTTATTATCCCGGCAAGATATTTGAATACTTCGGTTCCGGCGGAACTCGCCGAGCATTGTATGGAGGATATAGACAAGAGCTTTGTGGAAAACGTAAAGCCGGGGGATATTATGGTTGCGCATAACAACTTTGGCTGTGGTTCATCAAGAGAGCACGCGCCGATTGCCATTAAGGCGGCGGGAATATCCTGTGTAATCGCGGCAACCTTTGCGAGAATCTTCTACCGCAATGCTATAAATATCGGTCTTCCGATCATGGAATGCCGCGAGGCGGCCGAAAAAATCGAAAACGGTGATGAGGTCGAGGTCGATTTTGACAGCGGAGTTATCACAAACGTTACTAAGGGTGAGAGTTATCAGGCTGAACCCTTCCCGGAATTCATCAAGGAGATAATAAATAAGGGCGGCTTGTTGAATTCGCTTAAATAATTGGATAGGAGCAAAGGATATGAATATAAATTTAGCGGTGGTAAAGGGCGACGGAATAGGCCCTGAAATTGTAACCGAGGCAGAAAAGGTTTTGGATAAAATAGGTGAGTTGTATGGGCACAGCTTTAACTATACCGATATACTTGCGGGCGGCTGTGCAATAGACGCGACGGGGGTTCCGCTTCCCGAGGAATCCGTGAAAATCGCAAAGGAATCGGATTCGGTTCTTCTCGGCGCGGTCGGCGGACCTAAATGGGATACCCTTCCCGGAAGCCAAAGACCCGAGAAGGCCCTGCTTGGCCTGCGCAGTCAGCTTGGACTGTTTGCAAATATCAGACCCGCAAAGATGCACAAGGCTCTTGCTGATGCCTGCCCGCTTAAACCCGAAATTTCAGACGGGGGACTTGATTTGGTAATAGTCCGTGAGCTTACCGGAGGCTTGTACTTCGGCGAGAGAGGACGCCGTGACGGCGGAGTTATGGGCGAGACGGCATATGACGAGCTTAAATATTCGGAAAAAGAGATAGAGCGTATAGGAAGAGTGGGTTTTGAACTCGCTATGAAGCGTAAGCGCAAAAAGGTCACAAGCGTTGATAAAGCAAACGTTATTGAAACCTCAAGGCTCTGGAGAGAGACAATGCACAGACTTTCAAAGGAATATCCCGAGGTTGAGTATGAGGATATGCTTGTTGATAACTGCGCTATGCAGCTTGTGAGAAATCCGGGTCAGTTCGATGTAATTATTACCGAGAATATGTTCGGCGATATTCTGTCGGATGAGGCGAGTATGACTACGGGATCAATCGGAATGCTTCCGTCATCTTCGCTCGGAAGCACATCTCTCGGAATGTATGAGCCGATTCACGGGAGTGCGCCCGATATAGCCGGTCAGAACAAGGCGAACCCTATCGCGACAATTCTTTCGTGTGCAATGATGCTTCGCGACAGTTTTAACTTAGGCGCGGAGGCAGAGTGCATAGAGAACACTGTTTCGGCGGTGCTTGATGCCGGTTATCGGACAGCGGATATTATGGATGAGGGCGGAATGCTTCTCGGAACCCGCGAAATGGGCGATAAAGTAGTTGAAATGATGAAGAAATAAAGTAAAAAAGCCGCCGTTTTGGCGGCTTTTAGCGTGTCGATAAACCCCGACAAACGAAAAATTTCATTTTTAATAAAACGCCGTCCCCTGATTCCGCCATGCCTACCGCGGCGGCAAAGAAATGAAATTTTTCGCGTTTTTACAATGCTTTCAGCAAGATATTGTTACATTGCCGCAAAGCAAACGATGAATTTTATCTATGATAAAATCCGAGTAAGCGAAGCGAGCATCGACGAGGCGGAGGGCAATTAATTCAAAGCAATATCTTGCTGAAAATAACTTTTTTGACAGTCTGAAAGCCGCCGTTTGGCGGCTTTTTACTTGTGTGCCTGATAATCCTTCGGCCGTTTTCCGGTCACGGCGGTAAAAGCCTTATAGAAGTTTGAAGAACTGCTGAAGCCGCATTGCATCGCTATATCAAGCTTAGTGAGCTCGGTCGTTTTCAAAAGCTCAACCGCTCTTTCAACGCGCCTTATCGTTATATAGCGCCAGGGCGAGAGCCCGTTTATCTTCTTAAAAACCGTCGAGAAGTATGCGGGGCTCATCGCCGCAACAGATGAGATTTCGGAAAGGGTCAGAGGCTTTTCGAGGTTCTCATCTATATAACGAAGAGCGTCTCCGATTGAGCTGACGCTGTTTTTATATTCGATATACGGGTCTTTGGAATCAACATAGTCATAGTCGCGGATGAGCGAAACGAAAATCGAAAAAAGGAGGTATCTGACCATCGTGTTGCTTCCCTCACGCTTTTCGGAAAGTTCGCGTGCGATTTCCTTTATCTTATTATGAATAACAGCGGTTGACGGGTTACTTGGGTCAATACGGTTTTCAAAGCCCCGGCTTCTTGAAAAGAAGATTTTAAGAAGGCTTAAATCTCCGCCCTCAGACACCAAAAGGCTTGGCATAAACCTGAGGTTTAAAAGCTTAAAATCTGATTTTATCTCGGTTATACAATGAACCTCATCGCCGCTGAATACAAAAACCGACCCGGGCGAAAATTCATAGCTTTTATCCGAGGTGGTATAAGTTCCCGAACCCGAAATAAAAGCCGATATTTCACATTCGGCGTGATGGTGCTTTCTGAAGGCTCTTTTTTCGGGGGAAAGAGCCGAAAAGTACGCCTTAAGTATAGGAGTATTGTGGTTATCCAAAAGACATTGTTCACCGAACCGCATAAAACATCACCTGTGACTTTCAAAAAATAGTGGAGAAATTTCGTAATATAGTAAAAGACAAAATCGACCTTATGTGATATTATTATACTATACAATAAAACCAAAGTCAAGGAGGCTTTAACATTGAATAATAGTATAAAAGAAAATATTGAACAGAATATCAACACCTGCTCGTCGCCGTCTGAACTGAAAATAACGGACATTCGCGTGGCGAATATTAACGGTGCGCCGAAGCATTGTCCGCTGATTAAGGTTTATACTAACCAAGGTCTTGTCGGCTATGGCGAGGTTCGTGACGCGTCAAGCGCAACATATGCGCTTATGCTTAAATCAAGACTTGTCGGTGAAAATCCCTGTAATGTAGACAAGATTTTCAGAAGAATTAAGCAGTTCGGCGGTCATTCGCGTCAGGGCGGCGGCGTTTCGGGTCTGGAAATCGCAATGTGGGACCTCGCCGGAAAGGCGTGGGGCGTTCCGCTCTGGCAGATGCTCGGCGGAAAGTTCCGCGATAAGGTTCGCGTTTACTGTGACACGGATGTTGACGGAAAGCATACCGGTACCGATATGGGCAAGGCGCTTAAAAAGAGAATGGATCAGGGCTTCACCTTCCTTAAAATGGACTTGGGTATTGAGCTTATGCTTGATGAACCGGGATGCCTTAACGCACCGCTCGGGTTTTTAGAGGATATTAAAAAATATTCAATGAAGGCGATTAACCATCAGAAGGGTTCAATCGATATGGATATGATGCTCGGTAAGAACTATGAAGTGTTCACCATTCCGCATCACGCAACGGGAATTCACCTGACGCAAAAGGGTATGGATTATCTCGAAGATTATGTCAAGCAGGTTCGCGAGGTTATCGGTTATGAGGTACCGCTCGCCATTGACCACTTCGGACATATTTGTATTCAGGACTGCATTATGTTTGCAAAGCGCCTTGAAAAGTACAATATCGCTTGGATTGAGGATATTGCCCCCTGGCATTATACCGAGCATTTCGTTAAGATTTCAAATGCGGTTAATGTTCCTATCTGCACAGGCGAGGACATTTACCTTGCTGAGAACTTTGAACCGCTTATGAAGAGCGGCGGCGTTTCTGTTGTTCACCCCGATATTCTGACTGTCGGCGGAGCAATGGAGCTTAAAAAAGTAGGAAATATGTGTGATAAGTACGGCGTTGCTATGGCTATACATATGGCCGAAAGTCCGATTGCCTGCATGGCGGCGGTTCACGCTGCTGCGGCTGTTCAGAACGTTCTTGCGCTTGAATTCCACTCAATCGATGTTCCGTGGTGGAACGATTTGGCAAACGGAATTGACAATCCGCTGTTTAAAGACGGTTTTGTTAATGTTCCCGATAAGCCGGGTCTCGGAATCGACAGCCTTAACGAAGAGCTTATAGCCGAACATATCCACGAAAAATACAAAGGTCAGTGGGAGCCGACAACTCAATGGGATAACGAGTGGGCAAACGACCGCGAATGGAGTTGATTAATTTAATATGCTGAAAATCAGATGGATAGGTCAAAGTGGATATATTTTGACCGACGGAGAAACAACAATATGTATAGACCCGTATCTTTCGGACGTGGTAAATCGTGTTGCGCAGAGACCGCGCACGCGGCCTGTTCCCGTGAAACCCGAGGAACTTCGGGCAGACGCGGTAATCTGTACTCATAATCATTTAGACCATGTGGATATTGACGCGATTCCGCTTATGGATAAGTCGATAATCTTTTATGCACCGACGGACTGTGAGAAAACTCTTAAGGAACTCGGCGTGAAGAAGTATCTTAGCTTTGACGAGGGAGAGAGTTATGAAATCGGGAATTTTAAAATAACCGCGGTATTTGCCGACCATACGGTTCCCGCTGTCGGGGTTCTGATAAACTATGGTGATACAACCTTGTATTTTTCAGGTGATACATATTATAATGACAAGCTTGAGAATATCAAGTGTGACATTATGTTTATCTGTATAAACGGACGTATGGGAAATATGAACGTGTCTGAGGCGGTTAAGCTTGCAAACATAATCAGGCCGGGTGTGGCGGTGCCGAATCACTATGATATGTTTGAAAGTAATTCAGAGGATCCCGCTAAGTTTACGAATAACGTGAAAAACGGATTTATTATGGAATTTGACAAAGAGTATGAGGTGAAGGATAAATGTTTGATTTAACCGGAAGAACGGCGCTTGTTACCGGCTCGTCACAGGGAATAGGCAAGGAACTGGCAAAGGCGCTTTCCGAGCATGGTGCCGAGGTCTTTGCTCATGGCACTCATCCGTCGGAAAAGCTTAAGGCCGCGGCGCAGTATATAGGAACGGATAAAACCGCAACGGCGGATTTGTTTGACGCAAACGCGGCGAAGAGCCTCTTTTCACAGACCGGCGGCGTGGATATTCTGATTCTGAATGCGTCGGTGCAGTATAAGAGACCGTGGGACGGCTTCAGCGATGAAGAGGTAGACAATCAGATTAACTGTAATCTTAAAAGCACGTATTATATCATAAAAGAGTACCTTCCGTATATGAAGGCGAACGGCCGCGGAAGAATTGTCACGATAGGTAGTGTAAATCAGTACAATAATCACCCCGAGCTTTTGCTTTACGGTGTGACTAAGGCGGCGCAGATGAAGCTTGTTGAAGGTATCGCTAAGGCGACGGCTAAGTTTGGGGTAACGGTAAACAATATTGCTCCGGGCGCAATCTATACGCCGAGAAATTCGGAGGTGCTGTCTGATGAAGCGTTTCTTAAGAAAGTAAACGACTCGATTCCAATGGGGTATGTCGGTGACGCAAAGGCTATGAATGGGGCGGCTCTTTTGCTTTGCTCTGACGAGGGAAGCTATATAACCGGAAGCGAGATAATTGTTGACGGCGGTATGCATTTGTAAAATAAGAAAATAATGATAGGAGATTATAAAAATGCATTTTAATGACAGAGATGAGATAATTGCACTCACCCCGGAGTGGAAGGGCGAGAGATTTGAAGATGGCAGACCTAAAGTTGCCGATAAATATTTAAAGGCATTAAAGACATTGACCCTTGAAGAAGTGTGGAAGCCGATTTTCGTAAAGGGTTATGAAAGTCAGTTTGAGGGAAGATTCCACACCCTTCACGATGACGGAAGAAAGCTGATAGGAAGAGCGGTTACCGCGACTTATTGTCCATACCGTCCTGACCTTGACGGTGTTGTTAAGGATATAGGCCGCTCAGAGAACAGAACCGGTACATATAATCAGTGGGTTATTGATAACCTCGTTGAGGGGGACGTTCCGGTAATCGATATGTATGATAAAATATATAAGGGAACCTTCCTCGGCGGAAACCTCACCACCGCTCTTAAAAACAAGACCAAAAACGAAAACGGCGGTGCGGTAATCTGGGGCGGTATCCGTGATACCGAACAGATGAAGAGGGTTGAGGATACTCAGGTATACTACAGAGGAATCGACCCGACGCCTATCCGTGATTTTATTATGACAGGATATAACACGGTGACGAGAATAGGAAATGCGGTGTGTCTTCCCGGCGACGTTGTATTCGGCGCAGGCGGCGGAGTTTTGTTCATACCCAGCCATCTCGTAGAGGAGGTAGTCGGCGGAGCAGCAAAAACTCAGGTTAAGGACTTGTTTGGCTTTGAAATGATAACGCTTAATAAGTTCACCACCGCTCAGATTGACAAGAATACATGGACAAAAGAGATGCTTGACCTTCTTATGGACTTTATCGAAAAGGATGATCGCGCGGCGGAATACCGCGGCCTTGACTGGTCACACGAATATGATTTGGCTATCAACGGCGACCCCAATGATACCCAGTCGGCACTTTAATGAATTTTAGAGCCGCAGCAAAATGATTTCATTTTGCTGCGGCTTTTTTACATTTGTGCTGTTTAGCCCTGTCTTTTTTGCGAAAAGTAACAGTATTTCTTGTTAACCGACAAAAAGTCAAAAAAGACTTGACATTATACCCGTGATTGATGTTATAATATACAGAAATGCACAAGTATCGGAGGAATCGCATAATGGAAAGAAATCTCACGACCGGAAGTGTATTTAAAAATATTCTGTATTTTTCACTTCCGTATCTGCTTTCATATTTTTTACAGACCTTATACGGAATGGCAGACCTGTTTATTATCGGTCAGTTCGGAAGTGTGGCGGATATAACTTCGGTTTCTGTCGGAAGCCAGATTATGCATATGCTTACCGTTATGATAGTCGGCCTGTCTATGGGTTCGACCGTTACTATAGGAAGAAGCATCGGGGCGGGAAATCGCGGCGAGGCGTCGAAAACAGTTGGCAACACGGTCACTCTGTTTATGATTGTTTCGCTTGCTGCGACCGCTGTTCTTTTGGTTTCTGTCAATCCGATTGTGAGTATTATGTCAACGCCGGAGGAGGCCTTTTCGGGTACGGCGGCATACCTGACAATATGCTTTATGGGGATTCCGTTTATTACCGCATATAACATAATAAGCTCGATTTTCCGCGGAATGGGCGATTCAAAAAGCCCGATGTATTTTATAGCCGTTGCCTGTGCGGCGAATATAGGGCTCGATTATTTATTTATCGGCGGACTTGGCTTAGGCCCTGCCGGTGCGGCGCTCGGCACAACCTTATCTCAGACAATAAGCGTGGTTATTGCGCTCATCGTTATTCTTAAAAGAGATATGGGAATCCACCCGGTTAAGACTGATTTTAAGCCTGAGCGCAAGTGTATGAGCCAAATTTTGAGAATCGGTATACCTGTTGCGCTTCAGGATGGATTTATTCAGATTGCGTTCATCGTGATAACCGTTATCGCGAATCAACGCGGCCTCAATGACGCGGCGGCAGTCGGAATCGTGGAAAAAGTCATAGGAATTTTCTTTCTTGTTCCGTCATCGATGCTCTCGTCGGTGTCTGCGCTGGCGGCACAGAATATCGGCGCCGACAAGCCTGAACGTGCAAAACTCACCCTTAAATATGCGATATACATTTCGGTAGGCTTCGGAACGGTGATAGCCGTTATAACACAGATTTTTTCGGAGCAGATTGTCGGAATCTTCGGAGATGATGCAAGGGTAATCCTTCTTGGCGGTGAGTATCTCAGAAGCTATGTCTGGGATTGTATATTTGCGGGGGTACACTTCTGTTTCAGCGGATATTTTTGTGCGATGGGAAGGTCGGAAATCTCGTTTTTGCACAACATTTTGTCTATCGTGATTGTGAGAATTCCCTTTGCTTATATCGCGTCAGAGATGTTCTCGGATACCTTGTATCCAATGGGAGCGGCTGCGCCTCTCGGCTCGGTTCTGTCAGTAATAATCTGTGTTGTCGCTTATATCTTAATCTATAAAAAGAAAAGTGCCGCGGAATAATATTATCACAGACACAGCAAATTTTTTTTGGTATAAAATCCCGCGGGTTTGTCAAGAATAGAATATAAACAAACCCGAGGGAGGAACTTCTATGATTGACAAGAGCGGAAAGAGAGCCGTAATCATAAGCAACATACATTCAGATTCAATAGAACAGGCGATATTTATTTTAAAATCCGAAGGGATAAGTCCGCGCCGAAGCGTCGGAAGCGGAATCATATCCGAAGCCCAAGAGATAATTAATAACTATATAAATACAGTGGAAGGCGTCCCCTATCGTCCCAGGCATCGCCGTAAATTCCGCAAACCGGCAATCGCGGCGGCGGTTGCTCTGACTGTTGCCGTCCTGATAGTCTGTGCGTTATTTAAACTCTAAAAAATTTTTTATAATTCATACCTTGCTTCGACAGAATAATTGGAATATTATGGATATAATATTGATTGTATTTAAGTTAACGACGAGGTGTGAAAAAGTGGAGCAGACAAACAGATGCGAAAGACAGGAAATGTCTGAAATAAAAAAGATAAGAAAAGGTGCAGGGGTCAGCGTACAGAGTGTCATAGTTCGGACGGCAGGATTTTTATTGGCAAGGGCGATGCCTGCGGCAGGGATTGCGCCGTTCGGACTGTCATTTGTTGCGCTTGAGCGGCGGTTTAGCGCCGAGGCGGTAATAAGCGGGGCTATGGCGGCGCTTGGGTGTATAACGCTCTTCGATACCGCGGCGGCAGTCCGTTACATAAGCTGTATAGCCGCATACCTGTTGTTTTTGTTTGTTGCGGATCGGGACAGCGGAGACATCCCGACTACCGCGGCGGTGGCGGCGGTGGTGACATCGGTTGTGCTTGCCGGAACGGTTCAGCTTATTTGGGTCGGATTTTCAGCGGGAGGAGCACTCGGCGTGCTTGCCGACGCGGCGCTTACGGCGGCGGGAGTCCTTGTGTTTGAGCGGAACCGCGGTGTGTTACAGGGGCGAAGAAGCGGTATCTTCGCTATGAACAGGGAAGAAAAGCTGTGTATTGCCGTAGCGGCGGGAGTTTCGCTGATTGGATTTAAAAATATTCAAATAGGTGCATGGTTTAGCGCGGTGAACATAATCGGATTTTGGTGTACGGCGCAATTTGCGCTCTGCGGCGGAATAGGCTGCGGCGCGGTATGCGGAGCGGTTGTCGGGCTTCTAGGCGGTTCATGGGATACTGCGGCGGCGCTGGTCGCGATATTTACGCTTGGCGGGGCCGCGGGCGGTATAGTATCACGCCGCGGGAGGTATGCGGTCGGTGCGGCAATGGCCGCCGCAGTAATAGCCGCGGCTGTGCTTTGCGGTGAGGACGGGAATGCACTCGCATATCTTGACGTGCCGCTCGGGATGCTCGCCGTTATGGCTACGCCCGACATCGCCGCGCGCACGGTCGGGAGGATTGCCGGCATTAAGCGCGGCGGCAATGACGACACACGCTGTCGGGATTATATAAAGGTCAGACTTGAAAACGCGGCGGACTCGTTCAGGGTGCTGGCTCAGACATTTTTAGAGCTGTCGGATAAGGACGGCGGTGCGGATATGGAGGATGTTTCGCTGATGTTTGACGGAGTGGCAGAACGCGTCTGCCGTGAATGTTCAAAAATGAGCGAGTGCTGGGTAAACAGCTTTAACAGTACATATAAGTCGCTTTTTAAAATGCTGAAGATTATGGAGGAACAGGGAGAGCTGACCGAGGGCGAGGCGGATGAATGTTTCAGCGGAAGATGCTTGCGCTGCCGCAGGCTTGTGACTGAAATGAATCGCCTTTTTGAGGTTTATAAGATTAATTGCGTCTGGAAGAGTAAGCTCTGTGAGAATCGTGAGCTTGCCGGTGAGCAGCTTGCAAGCGTGGCGCAGATTCTCGACGGGATTTCGGACGAGCTGTATGAAGAACGGATAGACAGCAGTGCCGAGGAAGAGATAAGAATGAGACTTTCGGCGAAAAAGATAGAGGTCACAGAGCTTGATGTGACGCTTGGAATAAACGGAAGGTACTTTGCATACATAGGTGCGATAGCGGATGAGAATGCCGAGACCGCGCGCCGTGCGGCGGAGCTTGCCCTGCACGCGGTATTGGGGGCAAAGATGGTTATGGTGGGTGCATCAAGGCGAGACAGGGGCGAGATACTTATGCGCTTTGCTCAGCCCGAGGGATATATGGTTGAAGCCGGAGCGGCATTCAGCGGCGCTCTTGAAGTAAGCGGCGATAATTGTGTGATGAGATATTTAAGCGACGGCAAGTATGCGGCAGCATTGAGTGACGGAATGGGAACGGGCCGGCGTGCGGCAAGAGACAGCGGAGCGACGGTTAAGGTTCTCGGCGACTTTTTAGAGGCAGGCTTCGACAGAACTGTCGCGGTACGCCTGGTGAATTCCATAATGGTGATGAAGTCGGCAAACGAGGCCTTTGCTACGGTGGATATGTGTGTGATAGACCTGTATACCGGTGAGGCGGAATTCATAAAAAACGGAGCCGAGCCGAGTTATATCAAGCGCGGAAACACGGCGGAAACGGTCAGGGCGGCATCCCTTCCGGTTGGGGTAATTCAGGATATGGAAATCGAAACCTTTGCGCACAAGCTGGGTGATGGAGATGTTATAATTATGCTGAGTGACGGCCTTCAGATGAAAAAGGGTCACGAGGACTGGATAAAGACAAT
>CADBUP010000003.1 GCA_902797885.1 uncultured Ruminococcus sp. | reverse complement strand
CTCCGCGGCGGAAGGTGCGATATACTGAATCGGTTGTATTGCAAGAACGGCATATGTAAGTGGTATAAACAAAAGGGGGAATGAAAGATTGTTAGATTTACTTTTAATTTTGCTTGTCGGATTGTTGGCAGAAGGAAAACTTGATATTTCATTATGGACGATATTTTGGTTGTTAATAGCAAGAGGCGTAATTTCACTTTTAAGCGGGATAATTGATGTCCTCGAAAAAAATGAGTAAAATCGTTGGGAGGGGTATAGATTGACTACACAGATGTGGCTTGAGGGTTACAGATTTTATGAAAAAATGCTTGCTGAGCTTGAAAATAAAAAGCGTGAAGCACTTGAAGATTCTATAAGGATAACGTCATACCCCAAAAATACGGCGGTTCAAAGTTCACGCCTGAACAGCACCGAAGAGCGGAACATTAAATACATAGACAAGGTGCAACGTATCAGCGTGCAAATAGAAGAATCCAAAAAGTATATATGCGATGTTCAAAATGCTATTGCAACAGTCAGTAATATGAGACACCGAATGCTTCTTCAGCTTAAATACATTGAGGGCGAAACCTGGGAAGAGGTCGCAGAGGCTATGGGGATGTCAGAAAAGTGGGTGCGTGAGACCTTGAACGGCAGAGCAATAAAAGAGCTTGAACATACGGCGGATAAGTGGCTTCCTGCCAGAGTATAAAAAACTTCCGTTTAGTTCCGGAAAGTTCTGTTTTGTTCCGTTTAGTTCCGGAAACTTCCGGAAAGTTCCTGTTACTTCCGCTTTTAATGTGATATAGTGTATACTGTGAACAAAAAGAAAAGTTCACGTTATTGCTTTCTCCCTTTTGTGGGCGCCGTTTTCGGCGTCCTTTTTTTGGCAATTCAAGGGCAAATTATACCGCAATATTTTTTATAACGTGTGGAGGGCGGGACACGGCGGTAAACAAAAAGGCGGTGGTGAAATGGAATCGGTTGAACCGATACGGGATAAGGCGTTATACCACAAGATAAAAAGCGACCTTTATAAGTGGAACGAAAAGTATTACATTATGTTTTTAATGGGAACTCTTCTTGCACTCAGGGTCAATGAAATTCTAAGCCTGCGCGTGGGAGATGTTGCGAACAAAAAGACGCATACATTCAGGCAGAGCAAGACAGGCAAGGAAATAACCATTGCGTTTTCGCCGGAGCTTCAAAAGGCGCTAAAAAAATATTGTGCCGGAAGAGATCCGCAAGAAGCTCTTGTTCCGACAAGGGATAACGAATACAAGCCGCTGTCGAGACGTATGGCGTGGCAGGTGCTTCACCACGAAGGCGAATTGTATGGGCTTAATCTCGGAACGCACAGTATGCGCAAGACGTGCGCCTATCATTATTATAATGCGACCAAAGATTTAGCCACAATAAAAGTATGGCTTAACCATTCAGCCGAGCGCGATACGCTGACTTATATCGGCGTGACAAAAGAACGCGTAACACAGGCGATGATTAACTTTAAAATATAGCGATGTAAACATAATATACGAACGTTTGTGTATATGTTTTTGAATTCCGTAAACCTCTTGCTGCAAGCGGTTTGGAGGTTGTTTTTAAAATACAAACACAATATATATTATGGTTATGTCACGGGTCGAGGGGAGATGTATTAAAAATGGGTCAAAAACCTATGCGAGAGTGCCGAAAGATAGGTTGTCATATACTGACGAGGACAACATACTGCAAGAAGCACAGAGAGGAAAAACAAAGGCGAGAAGCCGCAAGGCAAAGAGAATATGACACACATAAGCGTGACAGTGCGGCAGATGCTTTTTATAAGTCATCCGCATGGCAAAAGGCGAGGGCTTTGTCGATAGCAAGCCACTACGGATTGTGTCAAGACTGCCTTGTTGAGGGGCGTTTCAAGCGTGCTGAAATGGTGCATCACATCAAGCCGCTCAGAGAATATCCCGAGCTTGCTCTTGTTCAGTCTAATCTGCGGCCGCTTTGCAATAAGTGTCACGCAAAATATTAAAATTTTTTTTGTTAGCCCCCCCGGGGGTCAAAAAAATCGCACGCACGCTCCAGACCGCCGCATTAGTCTTCTGTTTTTGCACGCAGGTTTTTAGGGTGGGGGGTTAGGACGGAATGCGGAATTAAAAATTAAAATAATTTTAAGGTGATTTTATTATGGGAAAAGATTATTTAACCTCTGTTAAACAATACGGAAAAATCGAGTGGGATGATGAAGATGATTTACTTAAACAGCTGATTAACGCGGCTCAGGACACTCTTGAGGCCGCCGGAATCCCGAGAGATACCGATAAGGACTTGTATCGGCTGGCGGTTCAGAGACTTGCAATGCACTATTATGAAAACCGTGAGGAAATCGGAGGTTCATCGGTTATGCCTATGGGGATGAACTGGATGATTGAACACCTTCGTCTCGGTGACGGAGTATAAATTCCTCAGTCAGCTTCGCTGACAGCTCCCGGCTGCCGCCTCGGTCGGCAGTCGAATCCCCCCGGGTTTTGCTTGCGCAAAACTCACCCCCCTTTAGGGCAAGGGGGGCAAGCGCAAAGAAAACCGGCACCCCTTTTAGACCGGGGAACGAAAAAAGAAAGGAATGATTTTATGGGAAGTCGAGGGCCAGCCGCCAAACCGACGGCACTTAAAATGCTTGAAGGAAACCCTGGTAACCGCAGGCTTAATGACAGTGAGCCGAAATATGGCTTATCTGACGATACGAACAAGGCGCCGCCGTGGCTCGGGAAATATGCGAAAAAGGAGTGGAAGCGAGTGCTTCCGCTTCTTGCAAAAAACGGACTTATGACCGACGCTGATTATATGGCGCTTTGTGCATACTGTCAATGTGTTGATACATGGGTGACCGCTGAAAAGATAAAACGTGCAGAGGGAATAACCGAGGTTACGTCAAACGGCTGCACAATTCAACACCCTGCTGTGGGGGTTGCCAATACCGCAATGACTAATATGTTAAAATTCGGCCGTGAATTCGGTCTGACACCTGCTTCAAGGGCAAATCTGTCGGCGGAAAAGTTTGAAGATGAAGAAAATCCCTTACTTACTCTTATTAAAAGAGCAAGCAGCGGTGACGGATAATCGCCTTTTCTTTATTTGAAAAAGGGCATCCCAAAATCAAAATAATTTTGTTGAATAATTGCCCGGTGCCCATACGGTTGCCGCGCCCAACCGCAATGAAAAATTATTTTGATTTCGGCTTATGACATAACACAATCGAAAGAAAGGATAAATAATGGACAGGGCAACGAAATATGCAAAGATGGTACTTGCGGGTGAGATTTCAGCCGGGAAGCTTGTAAAGCTTGCGGCAAGGCGGCATCTTGATGACTTGAAAAAAGCACAGCGCAAGGGCTATCCCTATTATTATGATAAACAAGCCGCGGAAATTCGGCTTGAATTTTATCAATTATGCCGTCATTATAAGGGTGATTGTGCCGGAAAGCCGATTTCCCCCGAGCTTTGGCAATGCTTTATACAAGGCTGTGTATTCGGATGGAAGCGCAAGGCAGATAAAAAGCGGCGTTTTTCGGAAGTGTACGAACAAATCGCAAAGAAAAACGGAAAATCAACCGACGCGGCAACAACGGCGCTTTACTGTATGACCGTTGACGGCGAAAGCGGCGCCGAAATCTATTCGGCGGCGACATCGCGCGACCAGGCAAAGATTATTTTTGAGACCGCGCGTCAGATGGTGGGGAAATCTCCTGAGCTTAAAAGCTTTATGAACGTCTACACAAACAATATAAGCGTTCCGTCTACCGCATCAAAGTTTGAGCCTGTTTCAAAGGAAGCGGGAACCCTCGACGGCAAGGATGTATACGTCGGCTTGATTGACGAGCTTCACGCACACAAGAACCGCGAGGTATATGATATCTTAAAAGGCGGAACGGTTGCGCGAACCCAGCCGCTTATATGGGTTGTGACAACCGCGGGATTTAACACTAACGGAATTTGTCACGAACGGTATGAGTATGCAAAAAAGGTTTTGGAGGGTACTCTTGAGGATGACACGCTTTTCGCCTACATAGCACAGCCGGATGAGGGGGATGACATACTTGATCCGAAAAATTTCATAAAAGCGAACCCGAATCTCGGGGTGTCGGTGAAGATTAATGATTTAAAGATTAAAGCGCGCCAAGCACGGGAAATTCCCGCGGCTTATAATCAGTTTGCCTGTAAGCATATGAATATGTGGGTTTCATCATCCACACAATGGATGAATATGGACAAGTGGAACAGAAGCGGCAGCGGAATAGATGTTGATTTGTCTCACAAACGATGTTATTGCGGTGTTGACCTGTCAGCAAAGCTCGATTTGACATCGGTTGTTTTCGACTTTCCGCTTGAAAACGGGTATTATGCGATTCTTCAGCACAGCTTTATTCCGGAGGAAACAATGATTGAAAAGGAACGCAAAGACAACGTTCCTTATTCGGCGTGGGTCAGACAAGGGTATTTGACAGCCATTCCGGGCGAGGTTATCGAACAGGAGTGGATAATGGAATATATCAAAGCACAGGCAAAGAAGTATAACATTGTTGAGATAGATTATGACCCGTGGAACGCGTCAGAGTTCGGTCAGCGTATGGAAAATGACGGATTCACTTGTGTTGAGGTTCGGCAGGGCGTTTATTCTCTGTCGGAGCCGATGAAGGATGTGGAACGGCTTGCGGTGCAGGGGAAAATAATACACTTTGACGACCCCGTTTTGCGCTGGGCAGTATCAAATGTTGTAGCTTCTGCCGATTCAAACGGAAATATCAGACCCGACAAGTCAAAGACAACACAGAGAATCGACCCTGCGGCGGCAATGATAACCGCACACAGCAGAGCGATAACCGACACATATGTAAATCTTGAAGAAACCATTATGTCGGATGAATATGTTTTGTGATAAAAACGCTTGACAAACAAATTGATTATGGTATAATAAAAGCAGAAAAAGAAAAGGTTACCGCAAAACGGTTGACCAAAATAACTATTTTAAAGTAAACCGTTATCCATTGGCAGAGGGCGGTTTACTTTTTTATTGAAATGATTATAAGTAACAGAATTGTTAGATATAATATGTCAAGAAATTTATCAGCAAACGCTTGACAGATTTTTTTTGATGTGTTAAAATAAAAGCAGATAAGGGGTTTTACCGTTTCGAACGGTCAGCCTAAGTTAATAACTGAATATTAGCCGCCAACTTGGGCTATGGGGGCGGCTAATATACTTTTTCAGTACACATTATGATAAACAATATTACTATAAGAATTATTCTTATGTATTGCTTCATAATAACCACCTCCTTTTTGGGAAGCGGCTAACCGTCCTTTTTAAAACCTTGTCTTATCTGCAACACACATTATACAAAATCTATCATAATTTGTCAAGAAATTTATCAGCGTTTTATCATTTTTGATAAGGCGCTTTTTTATACCCAAAAATAAGAAAGGACGGTGAGAAAATGGGAATTTTCAGCAAGGTAAAAAGCGTTTTCAGCAATCATTCGGACGCTTCGATTATAGAAGATGAACTGATTACGGAAGATGAGCCGATGCGCGGATGGCTGACTATGGATGAACTTGCCGAGCGGTATAAGGCGACGCCGTCGGCGGCCGGTGCGCTTTTTTCGGTCGGGACGGTGTTTGCTTGTGTGAATTATCGTGCGAGGATGCTTGCCAAGCTCCCTTTTCAGGTATTTCACAAGGAACTGATAAAAAACGGCGAGGGAGCGGAAACCGAACAGCGGTTTCGGGCGGATATAGACTATCCGATTCGGCAATTATTAGAGCGCAGGCCTAATAAGTATCAAACACCGACGATGTATAAACAGTTCATAATGACAAACATCTTAACGCGCGGTTTTTGCGTTGTATACAAAAAATACGATGCATATGGGAATATAACCGAGCTGATTCCGTGGAAGTCACAGGAGGTCGGGGTTGAGAAGCTTCTCGATAAGGATGAGTATGTGTATTCATACCGGGGACAGCAGTATACCGAGGATGAGGTTATATATATTCCGTACCTGTCGGCGGACGGAAAACGCGGTATTTCTCCGCTTGCTGTGGCGAGGGGGCAAATTGAGGCCGTAAGAAAAATGGATAAGCACCTTCGCGGCTTTTATGAAAGCGGAGCGGTAAAAAAAGGTGCGCTTAAAATGACACAGCCGCTCAGTAATGACGCAAAGAAAAAACTTAAAAAGAGTTGGAAGGAGCTATACGGCGGCGGCGAAAACAGCGGCGAGATTGCCATACTCGATAACGGAATTGAGTGGGCGGATATTTCGCTTCCGATGACGGATATTCAGTTTATCGAATCGAAACAGCTGACCGCAAAGGAAATAGCGGCAATTTTTGACGTTCCGCCGTCGGCAATCGGGCTTGCACAGGAGAAATACTCAAATCTGCAGGAGATTAACGACCGCTTTATCCAAGACGTTGTTGCACCTGACTGTATAAACATCGAGGAAGCGCACAATTTTTCGTTATTTCTGAAAGATGAGCGGAAATATTACACGAAATTCAATATTTCTGCCGGAATGAGGGGAAGTGCTGAAAAACGCATAGCGTATTACGAAAAGATGGTACAGATGGGCGTGCTGACTATAAACGAGGTTCGCGCAATGGAAGAAATGAACGGCATTGGCGAACTCGGTGACAAGCATTACGCAAGCCTTAACTATACCACCCTTGATACGCTTGAGAAACACGAGAGGATAAAGGAAAATTAATAGGAATTAATTATTTTGATTTTTCGGACGAAAGGAATGATTTAAAATTGACTTATGATTTTTGTAAATTTAAAAACGGTGAAAACGGTTCCCATGCGGAGCTGTTTTTTTATGGCGATATTGTGTCAGACAGCTGGTCAGCATGGAGCCAGGAAGACCAATATCCGATGAATGTCAGCGAACTTTTAAAAGAAATCGGGGGAAACAATATTGACATTCACATTAACTCCGGCGGGGGTGACGTGTTTGCCGGGGTCGCTATATGTAATATGCTGAGAAGCTGTTCCGGACGCAAGACGGTATATGTTGACGGCCTTGCCGCATCTATCGCATCGGTTATTGCTATGGCGGGCGATGAAATTATTATTCCGTCAAATGCGTTTATGATGATTCATAAGGCGTGGACGGTGGCGATGGGAAACGCTGACGATATGCGAAGCCTTGCCGATACGCTTGATAAGCTTGACAGCGGCATTGTTGCAACATATATGCAGAAAGCGGCGGACGGAGTGACCGAGGATAAAATATCAGAGCTTATGGCGGCCGAAACGTGGCTGACCGGAAGCGATGCGGCTGAGATTTTTTCAAATGTTAAGGTTGCCCCCGAAATTTCGGCGGCGGCATCATGTAACAGTAAGTATATGGACACATACAACGTGCCGAAAGGCTATAACAACATATTGACACCGAAAAAACCATCAACGGCACAGGTGCCGGCCGAGCTTAAAAAGTATGCCGCGTATTCGGATGCGGCCCGGCACGGCTTTGGAATAGGGTAATCGTGTCCATTCATTAAATCAAAATAATTTTTACAATGCCGCCGTGGTAGGCAGGGCGGAACAGGGGACAGCAATTAATTCAACAAAATTATTTTGATTTTAAAAAGCAAAAAATTAAAAATTTATATAAAGAAAGAGGTAAAAAAATGAGTATCAGAATGAGTAATGAAATGAGAGAGTTAAGAAACAAGCTGGGCGCTGCGCTTGACGATATTGACAAGGCGGTAGCAGGCGGTGATGTTGAAGCGGCAGAGAGCGCAAAGGCAGAAGCCGACAAGTACAGGAACTTGCTCACAATAGCCGAAAATGCTTTTGAAGCTCGCAAGGGTATTGAAGCAGACCCCGATGACGGTAAGAATCCGGAGGGAAACGCAGACGGCGAGACCGAATATAACGCAAAGCTGTTCTATAAGGCGATTTCGGGTCAGAAACTGACAGATTCCGAAAAAGAAGTTATCAATTCGGCGATAACCGAGTATAGAGACAAGTACAGCGAAGGTTCTAAGAAGGACGGAGGCTATACCGTACCTGATGACCTGTCTCAGACAATATTTGAAAGCATTAAGTCTAAGGAATCTGTCCGCAACCTCGTGTCAGTTGAAAATGTTACATCGGCGACAGGTACAAGAATTTGGCGCAAGGGTGACGCAAACAAGCTTTATAACACCGAGGAATACGCTGAAATCAAAGAGATGAACAATGCGGAGTATGAGCCGAAAACTTATAAACAGCATAAATTCGCGGGTCTTATGACGGTATCGAGCGAGCTTTTGGAAGACAGCTTTGTTTCGTTTGAAGCGGAGATCAGAAACTGGCTTTCTGACGCGGCAAGAATCACCGAAAATCACGAGGTATTATATGGTGTCGGCGGCGAGAAGCATTGTCAGGGTCTTATATCCACAGCGGGCGCTTATACAGAGGTCAGCGCACCTCAGACGCTTACAATTGACTTTTTCCGTGCTGTTTATTTGTCGCTCCCGAGCGGTTACCGCGCAAATGCAAAGTGGGTTATGAACTCTCTTGCTTTTGCAAAAATCGCAGAGGTCAAGGACGGGGACGGCAGAAGCGTGCTCCAGCCCGACCCGAGACAGAAAGACAGTTATGTTCTTCTCGGTTTCCCGGTGCAGGTTATGGATATCATTCTTACCGATGAGGAAAACAAGACAGTAGTGATGTTCGGTGATTTTAATTCGGCTTACAGAATGTTTTCACGAAGAAACTTCGGTATTTCGTTTACTGACATCGGTGCGGGGGCGTTTGAAACCGACAGCGTTAAGGCGAAGGGTGTCGAACGTTTTGACGGACGGATATTTGATTCGGCCGCACTTATTATGATTCGCGGCTTTGCGGTATCACCGCTGACAATCACCGCCGCAAGCGAGAACTTAGCGGACGATATATCCGAAGCAACGCTCAAAAACCTCACAAAAACACAGCTCCTTGAACTTTGCACCGAGCTTGAAGTTACCGGAGTGACGGCGGAGAGCACAAAAACGGCGATAGTTAGTGCAATTCTTGCAAAAATCAAACCGTCAGGCGATACCAAAACAACCGATAACAACGGCAAGGCGGGTAACTAACTATGAAATTCGGTGATATGCGCGACAAAATTGTGTTGCTTGCCCCCGGATATACATATACGAACAATTTAAACGAGACGGTGCCCGCGTGGGCGCCGTTTCGCCCATACGGGAAGAATGATCCGCAGGAACTTCCGAAGCTTACTGTGACCGAGGGTGTTCCGACACCGATATATTTAGTCGGTGCGGACGAAAAGTCGGTCTTAAAATATGCAGTATGGGCGCAGGTTATTCCGCTTTCCGGCAGGGAGTATGAGGAATCGCAAAAGCTCAGAGCCGAGACCACATACAGTATAAAAATCAGATATGCAGAGGGAATCCGAAGCGATTTTAAGATTCTGTTTAAGGGCCGTCTGTTTGACATTGTTTCTGTGCTTAACTTGAACTCACGAAACCGTGAGATTAAACTGGTTTGTTCGGAGGTTGATACTTATGGCAAGGAAGACTAAGGATGTATTCGGATTTGATGAACTTCAAAAGGCATTTGACAAGATGGAATCAAAGTTTGAAAGTAAAGCGACCGCTATGCTTGCGGCGGAAACGCGGCAGGTGAAAAAGGCTGTTAAACAGCAAACACCCGTCAGCAACAAAAAACACAAGGGCGGAAAAGATAAGCCATTAAAACAAACGTGGAAAGAGAAAAAGCCGAAAGAATACCAAAATGGTAAATATATTGTCGGTATGGTGTATAGTGATGCGAATCACGCCCACCTATATGAGCTTGGACACGAAATGGTGACAAGGCAAAGAACACGAAGCCTTGACGGACGGTACAGGACAGAAAAATCAAAAATGGGTAAATTAGCAAATAAAAGCCTTTTTGAAAAGCGTAAGTTTAAGGCCAAAAAGGTTGGATTTGTTCCCGGAAACTATGTTCTTGCTGGGAATTTAAAGCAAGCGGAATCTCGCTGGGGTAGGTCGGTCGAAAAGCTTATGGATGAAATCACGAAGGATGTGCAGCTATGATTGAATGTGAAGATATACAAAGAGCGGTCGGGAATATTCTCAGAAGCGGCGGCTTTGACGTTATTGCCTTAGAGGCACAGGACGGCGCGAAAAAGCCGTTTTGTTGTATTGAGGTCTTTCCGTCCGAGTGGGAACGCACGGGACAATTTATACAAGAGGACACATTTTCTGTCAGCATAACTTACTATCCGAGGGTTGAAACCAACGAAGAACTGCTTAAAACCGCAAAAATGCTTAAAAACATTCTTGCGCACAATCCGCTTGACATTGAGGAAAGATGTGTTGAAACCTTTGACATTAAGCTTTCGCGAAGCGGATCGGTTTTAACAGCAGAGACCGAATATACAATCGAACAAATGTATGAGAATATCGAAACAGACGAGCCTCTTATAGAGGAACTTAGGTTAAATATCAAAAGTTGAAAACCGTTAGGCGGTCGAGGAATTTTGTCAGATAATACAAAATATACAACAATATCCCTCCACCGCTAACGCGGTCCCCCTCCCTTTAGGCAAGGGAGGCGAAAAATAACAGGAAGGATGATTAATTATGGGAATGCCTGAATTATTAATTGAAATAAAGGCGGCGGCAAAAACAGCGGTTGAACGCTCGGGGCGCGGCGTTGTTGCCCTGATTTTAAAAGACGATACATCACAGACGGACACATTTGCATATGCAAAGATGACCTCAGTCACAAAAAGTCATTGGACCGCCGCGAACCTCGACTATATTCAAAAGACTTTTGACGGTTCACCGGCAAGGGTAATTGTCGAGAGGATAAGCGCGGAAGACGGCGACCTGACCGAGGCGCTGGCACGGCTTAAAGCGAAGAAATGGAACTATCTTGCCGTACCGGGCGCAACATCCGAAGAGGTAACCGAAATTGAAACGTGGATAAAGAATAAACGCGCGGCACGCAAGACCTTTAAGGCGGTTCTTCCGAACACGGCGGCGGATAACGAGGGAATAATAAACTTTGCCACCGATGGTATAGCCGTCGGCAAAAAGACATACACAACAGCGGAATACTGCTGCCGCATTGCGGGAATCCTTGCCGGCACGGATTTGGACAACAGCGCTACATACACGGTTCTGTCCGAAGTCTCGGGCATATCCGAGAGCACAGACCCCGACGCGGACACTGACAGCGGAAAGCTTATACTTATAAACGATAGCGAAAAAATAAAGCTCGGCAGAGCCGTAAATTCGCTTCAAACAATCGGCGTAAACAAGACCGAGGATATGAAAAAGATTAAGATTATAGAAGGTCTTGACCTTATGTGTGACGATATCCGCAAAAGCTTTGAAGAGAACTATATCGGCGAAGGTAACGGCTATGACAAAAAATTATTGTTTATCAATGCGGTAGATGTTTATTTCTCGGGGCTTGAACGCGTCGGCGTGTTAGATGATAAGTATGACAATACTGCGTTTATTGATGTTGACTCTCAGCGTGCATATTTGGAGGAAAAAGACCCGTCATATGCCGAGTACAGCGATGATGATATTAAAAATGCGAATACCGGAAGTCATGTATTTGCCGGCGGCGATGTAATGATGCAGGACGCAATAGAGGATTTGTATTTCACCATTTATATTTAAGATATGCCGATAAAAGTTAATAGAAAGGATGATTAATTATGGCAACAAAACCGACCGCGCCGCGCGTGATGAGCGGCACACACGGATATGTATACTGGGATAACCAGATTGTTTTTGAAGTAAACTCAGCGGAAGCAACAATAAAAACCGACCGTGAGGATGTAACGTTTTCGGGTGATATGTGGAAGGACAGCAAGCTGATGGGTGTCAGCGGTGAGTTCAGCATAAAAATTAAAAAGATTTATTCAAGGGCGAAGGCTCTTGCCGAGGCGTTCTCAAAGGGAAAGGATACGAGGTCGGAGCTTATCTATAAGCTTGATGACCCCGACGCTTTCGGCGCTGAGCGCGTGGCCCTTCATAACTGTTGGTTCAATGACTTGTCGCTTCTTAAATTCGAGAACGGAAAGACAGCCGAGGATGAATTCTCGGGCGGCTTCACATCGTTTGATTATTTAGACAGCGTGGCTGTACGATAAAAGAAAGGAAAATAAAACTATGTCAAAAGAAAGTATGAAAAAATTAACGCTTGATGATTTTATCAGAAGAAAGGAACAGTCAGAGCGTGACAAGCACACGCCCAAGACGGACGAGCTTTATATAGAATCCCTCGGCGGAACGATAACGGTAAAGGAACCGTCAATATCGCTTATCGAGGATTCATCAAACCTTGCAAACGGCGATGGCGCAAACGAGAACAGCGCGAATGCTTACCTTGTTTATCAGAGTATTTGTGAACCGAACTTAAAGGCGGCGGAGCTTAAAGTGAGTGGTGCACCACATGAGGTTGTTTTTGAAATATTCAAGCCGGGTGAGGTTCAGAGGATAGCACAACATCTTATGAAAATGGCGGGCTATGCGGACGGAAGTGTCAGAACCGTTGATAAGATAAAAAACTGATAAAAGCGGACGGAGAATTGTATATGCTTCACTATTACCTCGAAAGGGGAATCCCTGCTGAGCATATACTTTCGCTCTCTCCGCTCGCGCGGAGCTTTTACGCGGCGAGTATGGAGCTCACCGCGGAAGAAATCAAAGAGGCGACAAAAGAAAATAAATAAGGCGGTGAAGAAATGGCGAAAAATAACCCGAGAATAGGCGCAACCCTCGTTTTAAGCGAGGGTAATTTTTTTACAAACGTAAAAAAAGCTTCATCGGGAATTAAAGACCTGAAGAAAAATTTTGACAGTAACGCGGCAAGTGTTAAAAAGCACAACTCGGCTATAAGCTCTGCCGGTGACGGAATTGCATCGCTGACAAAAAAAGTGATAGGTGTGGCCGCCGCGTATGTCAGCATAAAAAAGGTCACCTCCGTGGCTAAAGAGTGTACAGACAAAGCGAAAGCAGCCGAGCAGGCGAACGTAAGATTAAACACGATAATGCAGCAGATACCCGGCATAACACAGGAAGCAAAGGACGGTGTTGCCGCGTATTGTAAGGAGCTTTCAAAACAGACAAGTATAGGCGGTACGGCTCAGAAAATGGGTGCTTCACAGCTTGCCTCATTTAAAATGTCGGCTGATTCGGTCAAGAAGCTAATGCCATCACTCAATAACCTTGCTGTCGCTCAATACGGTGTCAGAGTATCGGGAGACCAAATGATACAGGCGGCGAATATGCTGGGCAAGGCATATTCGGGGCAGACCGGCGCACTGACCCGTGCCGGCGTTGTGCTGTCAGACACACAGGCGAAGATAATCAAAAACGGAACCGATGCACAGAAAACAGCGGCGTTGGTTGAGGTTTTGACACAGAACTTCGGTGATTTGGCAGGGCAAATGGCGAATACCAAAGAAGGACAGCTTGTCCGCATACAAAACGCCATAGGCGGAATCAAAACGACAATAGGCAACAGTCTCCTGCCCGTTGTCGCAACAGTAACGGAATATGTTGCCGAAAAGCTTCCGACAATACAATCCGCGGTTGAAAGTGCGACGGGTAAAATCTCGCCGTATATTCAAAGTGCGGTCAGCGGAATAAAAACCGTTTTGGAAAAAGTCACTCCTGTGGTCGGAAATATCATAAATACATATATCATTCCGGCTGTCTCGGCGGTACACAGTTTTGTATCGGGCGTGTTTTCAAATATAAGAAAGGCGTTCGATAAAAACAGAGAAAATTTTTCAAAAACGGGCGAGCTTATAAATGCAATGGGAAACGCTTTTAAAGCGTTTTGGTCGTTTGTGAAGCCAGCATTGAATTTTATGAAGGACCATATCATTCCGGGGATTGTGACTGCCATTGGCTGGATGATTCCTATTCTCACCAAGGTTTATAATTTTATTGCTAAGGTGCTGACGGCTGTGCACGGCTTTGCTTCAAAGGTATACAACAGTGTCAAGACAACCTTTTCGCCGCTTGTTGCGGCGGTCAAAGGAGCGTTTAGTGAGGCTCTCGGCGCGATAAAAGCCTTTTGGAATATCGTGAAGCCGTATTTCGTTATGGGATGGAATAATATAAAGGCAATACTCTCGGTTGTTTCGGTTCATTTTAAGGGCCTATTCGGGATTCTCGGTGCCTATATTAAGGCGAGAATAAAAATGGCCGTTGCGTTATTCACCGCGGTGTGGAACACTATCCGCGGTATCTTTTCGGTTGTAAAGAGCGTTCTTACCGGTGACTGGCGGGGTGCGTGGGAAGGCATAAAAGGAATTGTCAGCACGTGGGGAGCTTACTTCAGGACCGTTTGGGAAGGCATAAAATCCGTCTTTGGGGCGGTTGTAAATTGGTTCGGTAATATCTTTGCGGCGGCGTGGGAAGCCATAAAAGCCGTTTTCTCAAATGTAGCAGGGTTCTTTCAGAATATCTGGAACACAATCAAAAAAATGTTTGACGCCGTAGGTATAACGATTTCAGAAAGTATATCCGCAAAGTTCAGGTCAACACTTAATGCTGTGTTCAGCTTTGCCGGCGGCCTGATTAACAATTTTATCCGCGGCATAAATTGGGCGGTCGATAAAATAAATGCCATTCCCGGCGTAAGCATTTCAAGACTTTCCGAGGTCAATATTCCTATGCTTGCAAAGGGCGGCGTTATACAAAGAGCCGGAAATGTAATCGTAGGCGAGAGAGGCCCGGAAATGCTGAGACTTCCCCGCGGGGCAAGTGTGACACCGCTTCCGGCAGGCATGGCGGCAGGCGGCGGAACATATAACAATACCTTTTACGTAACCGTTAATGCGGATGATTCAAATTCGGCTGAACGTTTTGTCAGAAGGGTAAAAGAGATTTTAGACAATATGTAATTGAAAAAGTGACAGGATGCAGGTGATTAAATGATTAGAATATATTTGTCGGTCAATAACCGAGAAGAGGTAATGGAACTTCCAGTTATTCCTCCTGAATTTTCAGTACAAAAGCCGCAGGGCGATGAGACCTTTGAAACGGTGACGGGCGAGGAACTGAGCTTTATTGACGCTCCGGGGCTTAAGTCTATAGCATGGGATTGTTTCTTCCCGTCTAAGGACTACCCCTTCCTCCGCTGCTCACGCTTTGATGATGTGTGGGAATACGGATATAAAATCGATATGTGGATAAAGCGAAAGCTTCCCATACGCTTGATTATATCCGGTACGCCGATAAATATGGCGGTTAAAGTAACTCAGTTTGACTACAAGCTGGGTACAACAGGTGATATTGTTTACAATATAGCGTTTAAGGAAATACCCTTAATCGACACAGAAAGCGAGGACTTAACATTGGCACAGTATGAAGAACTGAGCGGGCGGCTTGATGAGCTGTCCGCTAAAATAGATTCGCTGACAGGCGGAAAGTTAATAGAAACAATAGACGATGCAAGACCGTTTTATGATCAGGCAATATCCGAGCTGCAGGAAACAGGGTATATAAACGGAACAGGAGACGGACTTGACTTCACGGAGGACATGGCACGCGTAGTAACTATATTTTACCGCGTGCTGAAGGCAAAGGGAATCTTGTAGGAGGGTCAAAATGGCAACGGCAAAACAGTTTGTTGAGGCTTGTGTCTCAGAAGTAGGCAACGGCCCCGGGAAGTACAACACGGGCGGACAGCCGTGGTGTGCTATCTTCATAAATAACAGGCTCGATGCGGTCGGCGACAGCCGCCGCGGAACAGCCGCCGCAAGCAGCTTTTCGGAATTCGGAACGCTCCATAAATCGGGTGACGGCTATACGCCGAAGCCGGGGGATTTAATTTTGGTCGGCCTCAACGCAGACCATTCGTGGGCAAGGCACGTTGCGGCGGTCGAATCGTTTTCGGGTAACACCTTTACCACAATAAACGGAAACGGTACGGGGAACAAGGTCACGCGGTCATCACGTGCATACGACGGAAATATAACCGTTGTTGAAATGACGTGGGATGACAGCGAAACCGGCTCGGCCGGCAGTGCGGCTGTTCCTAAGATATTCTTAAATCCGGGTCACGGAAAATACAAAAACGGTACATACGATTCGGGGGCGTGCGGGAACGGCTATAAAGAAGCGGAGCTTACTCGCGAGGTTGTCCGAATGGTGGAGGCTAACCTTTTAGGCTATGCCGAGGTCACTGTGTGGGACTATGAAAGAGACCTGTATAATTATTTAGGAAGTCAGGAATTTAACTGGAGCGACTATGATTATTTTCTCTCTGTCCACTTTGACGCAGGCGGCGGAAACGGAACGACCGTCTATCGTGCGAAGAACAGAGAAAGCAGCGCCGTTGAAACGGCTATTGCCGAAGCGGTATCGTCTGCCGGAGGATTTAAAAATAACGGAGTGAAAGAACATCCGCATAATTTAGCCGTTCTCAGCCACTCGGATAAAGCTCAAAACGGCGGTACTACATCATCGCTTCTTGAGGTCTGCTTTGTAGATTCGGCTTCCGATATGCAGAAATACAGTGATAATAAAGAAGCTATAGCAAAGGCAATCTCAGACGCACTGATAAAAAGTCTTAATCTTTCATATGCCGGAAGCGGCGGCTGGGTTGCTGATTGGCGAGAGATGCCGCTTCCGAATAATGCGCGTGCTCTTAAAGCGAAGACGTATGAAAGGTACTGGAAGATAACAGCTCGGGAAACAACAAATTATAAAGTCTCATGCGGCGAAAATGCGTCTACACATCAAACAAAGCTCAGAGTGTGGAAAAACAGCTTTCTTATCATTGCGCTCGGGTCGTATTACGGCCCATGCGGCACATTTGTCAAAATCAAGTTTGATAACGGAACTGAAATCATCTGTATCAAAGGCGATGAAAAGGATGACCGCGAAACGAATACCGAGGCTCCGGCACACTCATATCACGTTGACGGGCCGGGGTATGTCGAAAGTAATTCTATCTCATGCAATATGCTTGAAATCGAGGCGGATGTCCGTGAAAGCGACTGGCAGAGCGGATTTGCGGCTGCTCTTAACGAGTATACGGGAAGTAACACCTATGACGCATCGATAACGGGAATATGGACATCCGAAACCGAACCCGCATGGCGCGGAAGCGG
>CADBUP010000002.1 GCA_902797885.1 uncultured Ruminococcus sp. | reverse complement strand
CGTAAATATTATATAGCGTGGGCAATACAAATCTAAAGCGAGGTCAATATCCTTTATTAAGTCTAACTCTCTTGCAGTTTCGATATAACCGTAAGGATATCCGCCTAGTCCTTCCGCCCGCGGTGCATACCCCATAGCCGTAACGAGCATTTTTACTGTTTCGGCATATGTTGCCTCACGGTCGGGTGAAAATTTTCCGTCATCATTACCCGCAACGATTTTTGCGGTTGCCAATGCGTTTATATATCCGAATGCCCAATGTGACGAATCCACATCGGAAAACATCTGTATATTATAGCTGTCGGGGGATATTCTCAATGCCTTGCACAAAACTTTTGCCATTTCCGCCCTTGTGATGTTTTTATACGGTGTAAAATCACCGTTTGCATCGCCCTCGAATAATCCGTATTTAGTAAGTTCATTCAGATATTTATTCCACTCCGGCGACTCATATACCAATACATCTGACGGAGCTTCAATCCGTTGTAATCCATTGGAATCGGTGTTTCCCGGTGATGTATATATTACTTCGCCGGGTGAAGTGATATCATATTTTATTAACGCCCGTATCTCCGAAGTCCAAAGCAAAAATGAAGCATTTCCCGCCTTTGTTTTCGACTGAACGGTAAAGTAATATTTTTTATCAGAGCTTAACCCGGTAATGCAAACCGTTGTTTTAAGCGGTAGATTCTCAACAGTTCCGACAGCCGTTTTTATCGTCTTTCCGTTATTGTCCACGGTTTCGTACAGAGTTAAATCACAGGTATCCTCCGCCGTTCCGCCGTCTATCATATCAAATTTCAGATTTACGGTTTTGTCCTTGTCAGCCGTGAATGTTTCCATAGCCATTGGCTCTTTTCCCTTTTCATAATCCGGAACGGCTATATTGATTCGTTTTGCATTTTCACTATCCGCAGAATAGTTTTTTTCGGCGGTAATTGTAACTTCTCTGTCAATACCGGTTATCACAACGGATTTTGCCGTTTCATTATCCGCACTCGCTCCAATCCCGGGCAGGAGCATACACCCTGCCAATACTACCGCCATAACCTTGTTTAATTTTCTCATAATAATCATCCTTTCATTATTTTATATTTGTCCTTAAGTTTTCCCGAATTTGAACAAGCTCGGGAAAATCATAGAAAAATCTTATTTTTTGTTCCGCTATACTGTTGCCGAGAGGTTTATCCTCCGTAACGAACGCTACAAAGCTGCTCTGCAAATCAATCTCTCTCGATTGCGCCGCTTCGATGCTCACAAACTCATCGGGTCGCTCTGCGTATAAATCCTTGCTTTCCCAATCCGTATCCGCATATATATTCTTGTAAAATTTTTCGACAAACTTATATAAATATCCGTCCTTATTTAAGTTCCAAGTGTTTTCTTCAAAGGCTGTCGGATTTTCCGGCTTGACCGCATTTTCGTCATATACTTTTCCCGCTTTTCCGTATCCGATTATCTCGCGGATCTTTACTCCGGCGATGCTTTTTAACAATCCCTTTTCAGTAAAGCAGTCACCATGTTCATTTAAGAGGTCAAGATAGTCAACATACAATTTCGTGCCAAGGACAGGGTCTGAATAAATATTAAATGTCTGTCCCTCCTCTATGCGCCGTGCCGCTCTTGTAACTGCCGGTTGCAGCTTTTCGGGTAAATACTTAAATTCCTCCGGGACTTCTCCGTCCAATAACACTTCCGTTGCATAGGCGCCGTCCTCAGTATATTTCTGAATTGTTGTGCCGCCTATTCCGTCTGCGGAAAGCATAAGATAATCAATATCTCCAAGTTCCGAAAGATACGGCTTTAGCCTGTCCCAACATTTTTTCGCTTTATCGGACGCCGCCTCTCCCGTCGGTTTAGGTTTCTTTTCGTTTACCTTGATTTTTCCGTTCTTTTTTGTTACGGAATATGTTATATGCGGTTCGGAATCATCAAGCTTAATAAGCTCGCCGTTCTTAATCGCATACGCTTCTTCATCGGTATCACGATAACCCGTGACGGTCAGAGAAGCCTCATTTGTTTTTTCATCGTAATGCAAATTATAACAAACGCCATAGAGCGTATTATAGAAATAATTTGTCCATTCGTTTCCCTTATTCAGATTTTCGGTTAAATTCCTTTTAAGCACAGCCTTTATATCCTCATATTTTTCACCGCTGATGTCGATATAAGGATTTCCGGCAAAATCAGCGCCGAGCTGACCTCGATAAACCATTTTAAGCGGCTTGTCATAGTCAAAAAGTTTTATATTGACAATATATTTGGGGTCATTATCGTCCGACGGAATCTGCGCCAGCTTTACGCCAAGGCGTTTTGATACGGAGTCAACCTTGTCCGCTGTCGGTATAACGGTTTCAGCGGTAATGTCGATTGTCTTATCGCTCAAAATTGGATTTCTCTCTGCCTTATATGACCCGGAAAGATTGCTCATAACGGTTGACGCTATAAAATATCCGCTGTCCGCCGCTGCTTTAAGCCGATCGGGATTTATGTTATCGGCAATATCGTTTTCACAATGATATTCACCGGTTATTGCCTCGTGTGTAAAGGTTAAGTTAGGTATCGCAAGCGGCGAAAATGACATATGGTCACTCATTCCGAACATATGTCTGCGAAATGCAACTTCGTCAAAATCGGGACACGCCTTTAATATATCGGTCAGATAATTTGTTTTATCTTCGGCGGTATATACACCGAATTCTTTTGCCTTTGCCGCACCGAGCATATCAAAGTTTATCATTCCGACAATATTTTCCTGTTCGTCTTTTAGTGTTTTTACATATGCCTTTGAGCCGTTTAACCCTGTTTCCTCGGCATCGAATGCAACAAATCTGATTTCCGTATCGGACGGCAGATTTTTAAGAACCCTCGCAAGCTCTAAAAGCACGGAAAGTCCCGAACCGTTGTCGTTTGCGGCAGGAAAGCCTTTTTCACCGTCATAGTGTGCGCCGATAATTAAAATATCTCCGTTTGGCGTTAAATCAGCAGGCTTAACGGCAACTATATTTGTTCCGTTTACCGTTTTTGTTGTTTCATTCGAGAAGTCCATATAGTCAAATTCAAAGCTCTGTTTTTGAGGTTCATAGCCGTATTCCGTCAGCTTGTCTGTCACATAATTCATTGCGTCCAAGTGTGTGGCGTCATCTACCGAACGGGGATACCCTGATATTTCTCTGACCGTTTTCATCATATTATCCGCCGAGGTTTCCGTTTTGTCCGCAAATGAATATCCCGAATCTGTTTTTGTTATGTATTTGTCGGGGAATATATCGTTCGCAAACGAATCCGAGATATAGGTCTTGTCATCAATTAACAAGGGTGCGTCTTTGAGCGTGGCCGGCTTTCCGCCAACATCGTACAGTCTTTCGTTTATTCTGATTCTGACCGTATGCTTGCCGTTTTTTAGTGTAACGGTATTGTCACCGCCGTTCCAATCGACCGTATATCCGTTGTTTTCAGCCGCATATCTCAGAGGGAGCAGCTCGGCTTGTGCCTCATTTATTCTAATATCTTCTTTTGTAATCGTAAAATCCTGTGCGCTTACGCCTATTGCCGATACAAGCAATGTTCCGGCAAATACCGCAGCCGCACCTCTCTTTAGTTTCACTGTAAAAATCATCCTTTCCTAAGCATAGTGTTACATTATAATTATATCAAAGACGCTAATCACCCGCAATAATTCCGCCGGCACGAAATACGATATACAGGCACGAAAAACATTTTTTGCGTCTATGCTCTCAAATTATTGTATCACAAAAAATGTTGCTTTTCGCCGTGACTTCGTAAACAACCTTCTAAATGACGAAATCAGCACGATAAAAGAAAAAGCAATACATCAATCAATAACTTAAAATTAAAAACCATATGTAATACGCATAAGTATTTAATTTTTTTGATTGATAGCATTACTTTCAAATAAAGCTAATGATGTTTTTTGAAATTGCTGCTACCACCAATAGCCTTCTTATCAATGGTAGTTTAACATATTTCATTATAAAATTCTATATTTTTACACGAACGACACTTATTTCGCACAAACGACATCATTTTCGTGCCCAGCATTATTATTCATTATTATTCTGCATACAAATATACCGTTTTTATAACTTAACGAAAGAAGTCCGTCGTTATTTTCCAATGCCCCCTTAATGCTCTTGATTCCGTATCCGTGCCTTATGTGATCCGATTTTGTTGTCTTGATTTTATTGTCTTTTATCTCTACATAGGGCGATGTGTTTTCTATAACAATTTTCAAAATTTTTTCGTATGAGGTTATGGAAATCAAGATATATTTTTCTTTTGTTTTTTCACACGCTTCGATAGCGTTATCTATCGCATTATACAATATTCTGCTTAAATCAACCGATGATACATTTATATTTTCGGAAATGTTTAATTTTACATCATATTTTATTCCCAAAGCAATAGCTTTTTTGTTTTCAATATTCAGAATCGTGTCTAAAACCAAATTGCCCGTTCGTGAAATTGAGGTGTGTTTGAGAACAATATTATTTATATCTTCAACATATTTTTCGGCTGCTTCGTGGTTGCCCGCAATAAGCATCTCTTTAATTTCCGTCATATGTTTCAGAATATCGTGTCTTAATATATATAGTTCCTTTTCATTTTCTTCGAGAATTCTATAATTTTCTTCATTTGACTTTAATATTATGTCAAGTGTTTGAGCTTGTAATCCTTTTTCATAGTAATCAAAAAAGTCGAATATCATTACATTTATGTACCCCAATACCAACACGGCGATAAATGACATAAAGTAGTGATGATTCGATGATTGCGCTATATATGAGTCCAACAGCATTAACAAATATATGCTGAATAACGGACACAGTATCATCAACACATTATACTTCGCCGGTAGACTTCTGTATTTTTTCTTTGCAATATAAATCGTAAATGTATTGAATACAAATAGCAGGGCGGTAGAGAAAGCAATCCCCAAGTATCTCATTGTAAAACCGTCATCATATTCAATTTTGAAAATGGTCGAGAGAAATAAAGCGGTTAATATTTCCGAAATCATAACTGCTATTGCGTTCACCGCCACAAAAAACAATTTCTTAACAAATGTCCCTTCAAAGCACAGCAGGGCTATCAGTAAGCATAAAAATACAGTAACGGCTATATTTGCGGCAAACGGCAAAAACAGACTTGTCCTCAAAACATTCACCACAACGGCAGCACAGAAATAGACAAAAAATAATTTGCCTATGTTTTCCTTACGGTCAAGTATGCCGTTAAAATATATAAATATTATTACTATGTCCAAAATACAGGAAACAAACTCTATTATATTTTCCATATCAAATTCTCCTGTCCATAAACTCCAAATATGATGATATTGTATCTGTACTGTATTTTCTCCCGATTGGCAGCATTGTTCCGTTTACCATATTTACGCACGAATTTTTCTCAATAGTATCTATGTACTTCATATTAACCACATAGCTCTTATGGCATTGAATAAAACCGTGCGTTTCAAGCAGCTTACAAATGTCCTTGAATTTATTTTGACCAATATAGTCTTTATCGGATGTATGTACGGTTATTGTATGCCCGAATGATTCTATATAAATAATTTGTTCAGCCAAAATTCGCGCATACTTTCCCTTGTAATTTACGGTTATATAAAAATCAAAGTTCTTATATTCGTTAATGGCGTCTTGAATATTCCTTTTTATAAAATCGTCCGATTCTGATTTCAAGACATACCTAAAGGCTCTGAATTCATAGCCTTTGGTGGAATATTCTCTATGTGAGGTTATGAATAAAAGCAGGGTTTTTCTATTTCTTTGATATAATTTTGCAGCTACGCTCAGTCCGTCTGTTCCGGGCATTTCAATATCCAATAAAATAATATCAAAGTTAATATCGGACATAAGCAATTTATCTCCGGAATTGAAAACATATATCTCTGCTTCTTCATATGAAATCAGATTTTTAAGTCTGTCAATAAAGACTTGTTGATCATCGCAAATAGCTATTTTCACAGTCGCTAACACTCCTCTTGATAACCTTTATTCATTAAGAAAAATTACAAATTTCAATACAAATCGGCTGTCTGAATATTCAATACTCGGTTCGGCTTCATACTTTGCAAGGGCGGTTCTTATGTTTTCCAAACCAAAGCCGTGATTTCGCTTGTCCGCCTTTTCCGTTTTCAGCGGCTTATCTTTAATCGGCGGTGCGGTATTCTCTATTTTGCAAAACAGCCGATTGTCCTGACAGATAATCGTCAGATTTATTTTTTTATCGCAATTTTGCATTCTGTCACACGCTTCTATTGCATTGTCTGCGGCGTTTCCGAATATGACGCACAAATCAATCGGCTCAATCGGAAGATTTTCGGGAATCTGAATTTTTGTATCGAATGAAATCCCTTTGCTTTCCGCAATAGCCTTTTTTGTGCTCAAAACAGCGTCAAGCGCGGTATTTCCGGTTTCGATTATATTTCTGCCCGAAGTGAATTTTTCTGTGAATGTACTTAAATACTCGCCTGCTTTTTCATAATCTTTATTCTCAATATACCCCTTTAAGCCTATTATGCAATGCGAAAAATCGTGTTTGAATTTCTTTAACTCATTTTGAGTAACCAATATTTCGTCCAAATGCTTTATCTGTGATTTCAGATGCTGTTCATATTGCTGCTGGTTATATATTTTTTCGGCTTGGTCAGACAGATGTTCATAGAGATACAAGGCAAAGAATGTACTGAACAAAAGTCCGAATGAACATATAACAAACAGATTTTGCAGATAGCTCTCATTCGTGTTAAGTGAAAGCTCAAAAATCAAAAATATCGCAATGATGTTCGTGGCAAGCATAAGCAGAAACAACACCCAATACGAGGCGCGAAATAGTACCTGTTTTTTCTTATATTTCAGCCTTATTATATTAACAACAAATAGTGCAAGCATTTTTGAAACAATTATACCGAGCAGTCTGTATGAAGGTATATTTATGGCTTCATTCGCCGACAGTCCGCCAAACACCATCATAGCCCCCAGCACTATTATTTCCAAAATTGAAAACAGCGACAGGTTAAAAAACGGCAACAGTACACGAGCCGCAGCATTTGTGTCATAGAGAAACGACATCGCAATACACGAAAGTATCATTACGGCAAAGTTTAATAAATCGTATCCAAACAACAAATTGCTTATATTTATCATTATTGCCAAGACAATTATCCCGACATTATACACCCAATTCGGAATACAGTCTTTTTTTACGCAAAATGTGTTATAGAGCATAAACATCATCATTGCTTCGATTATTCCCGTAAAGAAGTCAGCAATATATATAATCATACATATAAATTCCTTTCAATATAATTTGTGTATTCAAAGAGCACAGACTTTTTATATGAGCGGCTTATGGGAATATCTTTGTCCGAGTGATAAAGCTCTATAAAATTATTTCTTATAGCCTTTACATAATGGAAATTCACGATAAATGACGAGTGTACTCTAAACAATAAAGTATCGTCAAGACTGCCGTATAAATCGGAAAGCGATTTACAAATTTTATGCGTTCCGTGCATTGTATGTATATATACCCAATGGTCAAGGCTCTCACAGTAAATTATATCGTCACAGTATATTCTGATTATCGCCTTGTTTTCGGTAAAAGACAGGACTTTTTTCTTTTTGGACAGCTTTTTATAAATATCGTCAAATACATCTTTTAATTCTTCGTTATCAACGGGTTTAACCAAAAACCGAAACGGAGAACACTTAAAGCTGTCTTTCATATATTCCGTGTGACTTGTGACAAATACAACAATAACATACTCGTCGAGCTCACGGACGGCGTTTGCCGTATCTATTCCGTTAAGCCCGTCCATTTCCATATCAAGAAAGATAACATCATATCTTTCGGATTTGGTTTGATATGCCGCCGCCAATTCTTCGCCGCTTTGATATGCGTCACAGTCAATTTTTATATTTTTTGCCCTGCTGATTTCAAAAAGGCTGTTTTCAATGGCATTTATGTGCTTTGGATTGTCATCACATACAGCTATTTTCATAAATGGCAAAACTCCTTTCCTAAATTTGTCTCGGAATCAAGATGTCACAGATAAAATATCCGTTTTCTTCATCTTTTCTCTCCAAATTTAATGCGCTGTCTTAGTCGAATCAGAAATACAATATAAAAACCGCCAATTCGACTTTTAATATAATTATACCACATTTTTGTCGGTTAGTAAATGCCTGCGGTCTGAAATCAGCGCATTGACTATAAATTTTTTCCAATGAGCCTGTTAATCCGTGGCTTCGGCACTATATATACGACAAAATAATAATCTAATATTTGTTTGCAATACCGATTGAATTTTTTCGGATAATATGGTAAAATATTTATGGATGATTTTATCTTATAAAGGACGGTAAAGGTTTTGTAGAGTTTATATAGGTGCAGATATGAAAACTAAAGATTTAT
>CADBUP010000001.1 GCA_902797885.1 uncultured Ruminococcus sp. | reverse complement strand
CTCCGCGGCGGAAGGTGCGATATACTGAATCGGTTGTATTGCAAGAACGGCATATGTAAGTGGTATAAACAAAAGGGGGAATGAAAGGAGTGCGGAATGTGAAAGAAAGAGATTTAAAATTATCCGGGTATAATATATCAAGAGAAAAATATCGGGAATTAAAATATTTCTGCTTGCAATATCCCGAGTGGAAACATCAGTTACAAACTTTGACGGATGATGTGAAGGCACCGATTATAACGGATATGCCGACGGCTCATAACGGAACGGACAGCACAGCTACGCTGGTATTAAGGCGTATAGAATTAGCCGAGAAATGCGCCCTTATTGAACAAACGGCACAGGAAGTCTGCGGCAATACATATTTGGCATTACTTAAAAATGTGACGGAGGGTATTCGGTATGAAGATTTAAACGCATTTAGGGCACGAAAGCAGTTTTATGAGGATAGGCGGAAATTTTTTTATAAATTATCAAAAAAAAGATAACTAAGGGGACATACTTTCGTGTTATTATGATATTGTGGTAAGTATGAAAAATAATACAAAGCCCCTTGCGGGCAGTAAAAGGCGTTCACTTTCGAGCGTCTTTTTATTTTGGATTTACGGGAAAGAATGTTTCATAACTTGCGTTGGGGCGGGGCGCGGAAACATAAAAGTGAGGTGAGCCAAAATGGCAAAAGGAAAATATAAAGAATGGTTAGAGCCTGATGGCTTGCTGCTGATTTCGGCGTGGGCAAGAGACGGACTGACAGATGAACAAATCGCGCACAATATGGGGGTAAATGTTCGGACACTTTATGAATATAAAAATAAATATCCGCAGATTTCGCAGTCCTTAAAAAAGGGCAAAGAAGTTGTTGATTATGAGGTTGAAAATGCCCTTCTAAAGCGTGCTATGGGGTATATAAGCACAGAGGTTATAAAAGAAAGATTGACGGACACAGGACAAAAGAAACGCCATAACGGCGAGGGCGAATTAACCGAGCGCGAATGGGATATTGCCATAAAGTATTTTGATAATAAGTGTTGCTATTGCGGTGAATATATGGACGAACCGACCAAAGACCATATATTAGCACTCAAAAAGGGCGGTCAGCTTTCGCCCGATAACATAATACCCTGTTGCCGAACGTGCAACAGCTCAAAAAATGACCGCAATCTTGAAGAATGGTACAAAGAACAGTCCTTTTTTGACCGCCGCCGATTATTGAAAATATATGACTATGTAAAGTTTATATCAAAGCTTTCAAAAATGGGCGATATGGGCGAATTGGTTGTGACAAAGGAAATTACTAAGGAAGTGCCGCCCGATACAACAGCGTTGATTTTTTGGCTTAAAAACAGACAGCCCCAAAAGTGGCGCGACAAACAACAAGTCGAGATGAGCGGAGAACTAAAACACACCAATCCGTTTGAGGGACTTACAACAAACGAATTAAAGAAGCTGGTCGGTGATGGATAAAAATGTTGTGCTTGGGGCGATGCTTGAACTTGCAAGACGCGAGTTTTGGTATTACTGCCGCGTTATGGCTCCCGATTTTTATAAGCCTGAACGGGGTTATTTAAAAACGCTGTGCGATGAATTTCAAGCATTTATCGGAAGCGACGACAGAATCCTTGTTATAAACGTTCCGCCGCGTTTCGGAAAATCGAGAACGGCACAAATGTTTGTTGAGTGGTCGCTCGGAAGAGACAAATCCTTAAAGGTTATGACCGGTTCATACAACGAAACGCTGTCAACGGTGTTTTCAAAGAACGTACGCAATGTAATCGATGAAGAAAAGGCGGATGTCAACAAAACGGTATATTCGGACATATTCCCCGATGTCAAAATCAAGCACGGTGACGGTGCAATGAACCTGTGGAGCCTTGAGGGCGGCTATAACAACTATCTTGCGACATCGCCGAGCGGAACGGCAACAGGTTTCGGTTGTAATTTGATGATTTTAGACGACCTTATTAAATCCGCGCTTGAAGCGCATAACGAGGACCTGCTTGAAAAACATTGGGAATGGTTTGTAAACACAATGCTGTCAAGACTTGAAGAAGGCGGAAAAATAATTATAATAATGACGCGCTGGGCAACGAGAGACTTGGCAGGACGGGCAATGCAGTTTTTTAAAGACGAGGGTTGGAAGTGCCGACAGGTAATGATGCAGGCGCAAAATCCCGACGGAACGATGCTCTGTGACGAGATACTTTCGGAGGAATCCTATAAAGCGAAGATAAAAGCAATGGGCGAGGATATAGCCAAAGCCAATTATCAGCAAACGCCGATAGATGTAAGGGGCCGGCTTTATACCTCGTTTAAGACATATAAAACGCTTCCGACAGATGAATACGGAAATTCGCTGTTTACTGCTGTTAAGGCATATTGTGACACGGCGGATACCGGTGCGGATTATCTTTGCAACATCATATACGGTGTGTATAACAAGGAGGCATATGTCCTTGATGTATATTACACAAAGGACGGAATGGAGATAACCGAACCCGAGACCGCACGGCGGCTTATTAACTTCGGTGTAAATGAGGCGGATATAGAGAGTAACAACGGCGGCCGCGGCTTTGCGCGAAATGTTGAACGAGAACTTTATCGGCTCGGTTCAAACCGCACAAAGATAAATTGGTTCCATCAGAGCAAGAATAAGGAAGCGAGAATACTTTCAAACAGCACTTGGGTTATGTCGCATATATACTTTCCGATAAACTGGCGAGATAAGTGGCCGGAATACTACGAAGCAATGACGAGTTATCAGAAAGAGGGCAGAAATAAGCATGATGACGCGCCCGACGCGACAACGGGTATTGCTGAAAAGGCGGACAAGCCGAATTTGTTTAGTTTTAAGTAGGTGAGAGAATGATAGAATATAACGCAGGAACGGACAAGGCGATAAGAATTATCGAAGCAGGAGCGGAAAGCTCAAAAAATCGGCTTGATATAATTTGTTATGAGCTTATGGCCTGGCTCAAATCAGAGCCGCGCAAGGAAATGCTTGACGGTTGGAGTTATTACGGCGGCAGACAGGAAATTTTAAATAAAAAACGGGAGATGATAGGCGAGAACGGACAGAAAGTGACGATTTCAGCCTTGCCCAATTCACGTATAACCGATAACCAATACCGTAAGGCGGTGATTCAAAAAACGAATTACCTCTTTGGTCAGCCGATAACATTTGAAACCGAGAACGATACGTATTACGCATTGCTTCAAGGTATTTTTAACAAACGCTTTCAACGCACAATCAAAAATGTCGGAACAGATATATATAACGGGGGCATAAGCTGGATTTTTCCGTATATTGATAACGGACAGCTTAAATTCAAAAAGCTTCCGTCATACAACGTTCTGCCTTTTTGGAGTGATGATGAGCATACTGAGCTTGACCTTGCCGCAGTATATGAGCCTGTTATTGTATATGAAGGACGGAAAAAGAAAACGGTTAAAAAGGTCACGGTTTTAGACCGTGAGGGAGTTAAGTATTATGTTATGCAGGGCGGAATGTTGATTCCCGATATTGAGCGCGAAGACGAGCCGTATTTGATGATAGGCGGTGAGGCATTTGCGTGGGACAGAATCCCCCTTGTTGCGTTTAAGCGCGACGCACAGGAAACGCCGCTCATCCGCGGAGTAAAATCTATTCAAGACGCAATTAATACGATAATTTCAAACTTTGAGGACAATATGCTTGAAGATATGCGGAATACGATTCTTGTTCTTGTCAATTATGCGGGTGAGAATTTGGGAGAGTTTCGGCGTAATCTTGCGTCAAGCGGCTGTGTAAAAGTTGAGACGGTAGAGGGTGTTACGGGTGACATCAAAACGCTAAAAATTGAGGTCAACGCCGAAAACTATAAGGCAATACTTGAAACGCTTAAAAAAGCAATAATCGAAAACACGATGAGCTATGACGCGAAGGACGACCGCATAGGAAGCAACGCCAATCAGCTTAACATAATGTCTATGTATAACGATATAGATTTAGATGCGAACAACACCGAGACGGAAGCACAGGCAGCATTTGAAGAGCTTATTGAATTCGTCAACACGTTTTTGAGGATAACAGGGCGGGGCGATTTTGACAACGAGAATGTGAAAGTCATATTTAACCGTGATATGCTGATAAACGAGAGTGAAATAATGCAAACGCTGGCAAGTCTCGGCCTGCAGCTGTCACAGGAGACGCTTATTAATCAGGTTCCGTATATAACCGACGCAAAGCAGGAAATGCAGCGCATAAAAGCTGAAGCGGAGGAACAGAAAAATGCGGCAGACACATACAGCCGCGCGTTTGGCGGCTCTGCTTCTGCCCGGAACAAAGGGGTAAGCGATGAATAACTCGGATTATTGGAAGAGACGTATCGGAATGCTTGAAGAGGCACGGAATGCGGACAATACAAGACTTGCCGAAAGGCTTCAAAATGAGCTTGATTATGCCCTTAAGGAACTTGATGATAGAATCTCGGGGTGGTATCGTAGGCTTGCGGACAATAATTGTGTATCAATGGCACAGGCGCGAAAGCTGCTTTCCCGGAAAGAACTCAAAGAGTTTTATTGGACAGTTGATGAGTACATAGAAAAGGGCAGAGAAAACGGAATCCGACATAATTGGGAAAAGGAGCTTGAAAATGCAAGTGCAAGGGTGCATATCAATAAATTTGAAGCGCTTAAAATTGAGCTTCGCGGCATTGCCGAGCGGCTTGGAATAAGCGAAGAAAATCAGCTGAAAGAGCACCTTTCGGCACAGTATGAGGATACATATTATCATACCGCGTTTGAACTTCAGGACGGCTTTGGTGTATACCAAAATACTGCAAAAGTAAACCAAAAGCATTTAAATACTGTTCTCTCAAAACCCTGGACAGCTGACAATAAGACGTTTTCGGACAGGATTTGGGAGGATAAGGACGCGCTTATAAGCGAGGTAACGCGGCAGCTTACGCGAAACATCTTACTCGGCAGACCGCGCGATGATTCTATAAGAGCGATTGCCAAACGTTTTGAAACATCAAAGAGTAACGCGGCACGGCTTGTACATACCGAAAGCGCGTATATTTCGGCTGAGGCGGCAAGGGATACATATGATTACCTTGATGTCGACAGGTTCGAGGTTGACGCGGCTCTCGATTCAAAAACGTGCAGTATATGCGGCGGGATGGACGGAAAGGTCTTTGAAACGAAGGACTATCAACCGGGGCTTACGGCGAATCCGTTTCACCCGAACTGCCGATGTACAACCGTGCCGTATATTGACGATGATATTCAGCGAGAGCTTGAAGAAAAAACGGGTCGTTCTATGCGCAATCCGGAGACTGGCAAAACCGAGATTGTAAGCAGAATGACATATAAAGAATGGAAAGCAAAATATGTTGACAATTCGGATAAAAGTGGTATAATAGAAGTAGGAAGTGGAGATATGTACCGGAAGACAAAAGACAAGCAAGTGGAGCCTATGCCCAAAAAACAGTTGCATAAAATAGAGAAAAGCTTTAAGAGACAGGGGCGGACTATACAACGTAGTGATGAAATTGATAAATACTTGGAAAGTAAGAATGCAGAAGCTATAACATATAACCAAAGTATAATATTGTTAAAAAAGAATCCCGGGAGAGCGAGTGTTTTTGAGGAATTGATACACGCAACTCAGTATAAAAACGGCGAAAATGACGGAAGTTATGAGAGTAGATTGAAATGTGAAATTGCGGCTCAGAAGAAGTTAATAAGAAACAGAAAGGCATATAAGCTAACTCAAAATGAAGTTAAACAGACCGAGCAGGCATTAATAGCATATGAGGATGAATTAAATAAATTTAAACAAGGAGGTAAATAGTATGTTTGAAGTTGTTGACACTTTTAAGATTGGTACAAATCTGTCGGTTACTCTTAAGGGCAATTGTGATAAGATAAAAAACGGGACGGAATTAAAAGATTTAAACGGAAATGTTTATAATGTTGTTTCTGTTGGAATGACGAGATTTGATAATCCTTCGGATATTTCAAGCAACACAACAGTATTAATTGCACCTTGTGATTTATCAAAGGGAACACAACTGTTTATATAGCGTTAAATGGAGACAAATTAAAATTTAGACAAACAGAATACACCCAAAAGTATTTGGCAAACTGATAAATACGATAGAAAAGGGTATTTTGAAGTAGAGAATGTGCTGCTACGCACCGTTACGGTCAAAAGAAATGTGGGATGGGGCACACCCACCAAAATACAATTTTAAACCGCTTTGAATAATCAAGGCGGTTTTTTAATGCGTGTAGCTATTGAATTTTTAT